>NZ_JASONC010000004.1:0-152745 GCF_030217065.1 Corynebacterium sp. UMB4614 | reverse complement strand
CACTACCACGAGGTGGATGTTTTCGAGGTGCAGGACAAGCTGCGCACCGAGGGTCGTCGCGAGACCTTGGGCGACATTCTGACTCTGCCGGTGGCGGAGTCCGCCGATTGGTCTGCTGAGGAGATCGCCGAGGAGATCGACAATAACTCCCAGTCCATCCTGGGTTATGTGGTCCGCTGGGTGGAGCAGGGTGTTGGTTGCTCCAAGATTCCGGATATCCACGACATTGATCTGATGGAGGACCGCGCGACCTGCCGTATTAACTCCCAGCACCTGGCTAATTGGCTGAAGCACGGTGTGGTGACCGAGGAGCAGGTTCTGGACTCGCTGCAGCGCATGGCTGCGAAGGTTGACCAGCAGAACGCTGGGGATGCTGCTTACCGCAACATGGCGCCGGACTTCGACGAGTCTGTGGCTTTCCAGGCTGCTAAGGACCTGGTGTTTAAGGGTCTGGAGCAGCCGGCTGGTTACACTGAGCCGATCCTGCATGCTCGTCGTTTGGAGTTCAAGGCTAAAAACGGCATCGCCTAACACGGCTGCCGACTCTCGCCAGCGCCCGTGAACGGGGCCGGTGAGTAAAACAACGGGGCGGACACACCACAACGGTGTGCCCGCCCCGTTTTCTTTTGGGGGGTGGTGGCGACGGTGAGGCGGCAGTGGGGTGTGCAGGAGGAAGCGCAAAGGGAAAGTCTGCCCGGCCACAAACGGTGGCGGGGAACGTACTATCGGCAGCATGAACCCTGGGAACGTGAACAAGCGACAGCCCGAGACGTCGACAAGCGGGCAGGGGAGCGGCACTGCAGACGCAGACCTGCCCGACCTGTGGCAGTACGGCGCGATCCTCTTCGACCTCGACGGCGTGATCACCCCCACCGCCGACCTCCACCGCGAGGCCTGGGCCCACATGTTCACCGAGTACTTCCGCGAACTCGGCGCCGGTGGGCAGAGCGTAGCCGAGTACACCGACCAGGACTACTACGACTACCTCGACGGCCGACCACGGACCGAGGGCATCGCCGCGCTGCTGCACTCCCGCGGCATCGACCTGCCCACCGGTAGCGAGGAGGACACGGCGGCAGAGCACACCGTCTACGGGCTGGGCGAACGTAAGAACGCCGAGTTCCTCCGACTGCTGGGCCAGGGCATCGCGGCCTACCCAGGCAGTGTCCAGCTCCTCGACACCCTGACTGCGCCGAAGGGGGGCGCGACCCCGCCCCGGCTGGCGATCGTCTCCTCCTCCAAGAACGCCCGCCCCGTGCTCGAGGCGGCGGGCCTGCTCGACCGCTTCGAGCTGGTCGTGGACGGGCTGGTCGCCGCGGAGCTCGAGCTGCCCGGCAAGCCCGCCCCGGATACCTACCTGCACGCGGCCACGTGGTTGGGTGTTCCCGCCGAGAAGGCCGTGGTGGTGGAGGACGCTCTCAGCGGGGTGGCTTCCGGGCGCAACGGCAAGTTCGGCCTCGTCGTGGGGGTGGACCGGGGAGCAGGCGACCAGGAACTGCTCGACGCCGGGGCGGACACCGTGGTCGCCGACCTCGCGGACTTCGTGGGCTAGCCCCGCGATAGCGCCACAGCCCTCGCCGTACCGCCTTGTGCCGCCGCGCAATAGAGCCCCCCGTGCGGCCGCGCAATAGAGCCCCCCCGTGCGGCCGCGCAAAAGAGCCGCCGTGCAGCCGTACAAGCCAGCAACGTGACAACCCGAGCCCGCGATTCGGGGCGGCATGCCCCGCCCGCTAGAATGTGCGCGGCTTAGAAGACAACCTCAACATGTGGGACACAATGACCTCAGCTTCTCAATCCGGAAACGCACAGCTCCAAGCCTTCCTTGCCGCCAAGCGCAACGGTGGCGCGCAGGGGCCGAACCGGCCGATCGACGGTGCGGACTTGGCTACCGAAGGCTACCGGGCGGACCGCCACCACCACGGCGTCGACCCATTGGAGCTGATCGACCGCGATAATAACCCCGTCTGGGAGTGGGGCTGGGCGGAAACCAAACCCAACCGCACCGACCTGGGTGTCGCCGAGGCGCTCTTTGCGCAGTCCAACGGATACCTCGGCATGCGCGGCAACCCGCCAGAAGGGCGCGACTCCGCCGTCCACGGCACCTATATCAACGGTGTCTACGAGAACTGGAAGATCACCCACGCCGAGGACGCCTACGGCCTGGCCCGCGATGGGCAGTCCATCATCGACGTCCCCGATGCCAAGGCGATGCGCCTGTACATCGACGACGAGCCGCTGCGCCTCGGCAACGCGGATATCAGTGAGTACAGCCGCACCCTCGACTTCCGCGACGGCGTGCTGCGGCGCAGCATGATCTGGCGCACCCCCGGCGGCAAGCGTGTGCGCGTGACCACCGAGCGCATGGTCAGCTTCCAGGAACGTCACCTCGCGATCATGGCGCTCGAAGTGGAGCTGCTGGATTCGGACGCCGCCGTCGTCGTCTCCTCCCAGCTGCTCAACCGCCAGGACGGCGAGGGCGAGTTCCCGGATAACAACGGCCCCGTCGCCGTCCAGGATGGAGAGCTGGACCCGCGGAAAGGCTCCACCTTCGATGAGCGCGTCCTGATCCCGAAGTACCAGTCCCAACCCGAACCGGAGCGCGCGACCCTGGGTTACCAGGTCAACCACTCCGGAATGACGGTCGCCGCCTCCATGGACCACGAGCTGCGTGTGGACAACCCGGCGACCGCGGATTCCGGCGACGTCGAGGTCACAACGGAGGTCGCGGAGGACGTCGCCAGCGTCGTCTACCACATCAACGGCGCGAAAGGCTGCCACCTGCGCCTAGAGAAATTCGTCAGCTACCACTCCTCCCGCCACGTGGCCCCGAAGGAGCTGGCCTTCCGCTGCGACCGCACGATCAACCGGGCGAAGCAGGTGGGCTACAGCAGCCTCGTGGAGAACCAGCGCGAGTGGCTGGGCGAGTTCTGGGAGCGCTCGGACGTGCGCATCGGTGGCCAGCCAGAGCTGCAGCAGGCGGCCCGCTGGTGCATCTTCCAGCTGATCCAGGCCTCCGCGCGGGCCGAGACCACCGGCGTTCCCGCCAAGGGGCTGACCGGTGCGGGCTACGGCGGGCACTACTTCTGGGACACGGAGATCTACGTGATGCCGTTCCTCAGCTACACGAACTCGAATTACGCCCGCAATGCGCTGCGCTTCCGCTACGAGATGCTGCCCTCCGCGCACGAGCGTGCCCTGGAGCTTTCCCACGACGGCGTGCTCTTCCCGTGGCGCACGATTAACGGGCACGAGTCCTCCGCGTACTACGCCGCGGGCACGGCGCAGTATCACATCGACGCGGACGTGACCTTCGCGCTGATGAAGTACTTCTACGCCACCGGGGATAAGGAGTTCCTCATGCGTGAGGGTGTGGAGATCCTGCTGGGTACGGCCCGGTTCTGGGTATCCATCGGCTTCTTTAACTCCGTGCAGGATCGCTTTGAGATCCACGCGGTCACCGGCCCGGATGAGTACACCACGGTGGTGAATAACAACCTCTACACCAACGTGATGGCGCAATATAACCTGCGCATGGCTGCGAAGGTGCTGAAGACGATGCGCACCGAGCGGCCGGATGACTACGCGGACCTGGCTGCCCAGCACAAGCTCAACGATTCCGAGCTGGATCGCTGGGAGCTGGCAGCCGAGCAGATGTACATCCCCTTCAATGAGGAGCTGGGGATCAATCCGCAGGATGATTTCTTCCTCAACCGCCAGATCTGGGATCTGGACGATCCGAACGGTGAGCCGAAGCGGCCCCTGTTGCTGCACTATCACCCGCTGACGATCTACCGCTATCAGATCCTGAAGCAGGCGGACGTGGTGCTGGCTCTGTTCCTGCAGGGGAAGCGATTCTCCCAGGAGGTCAAGCGGGCGGACTATGACTACTACGACCGGCTGACCACGGGGGATTCCACCCTCTCGGCGGTGGTGCAGTCCATCATGGCCGCCGAGCTCGGCTATGCGGATAAGGCTCTGGAGTTTTTCCACCGCGGGCTGTTCGTGGACCTGGCGGATATGCATGGCAACACGAGCGACGGCGTGCACATCGCCTCCTGCGGTGGGGTGTGGACTGCGCTGACCTATGGCTTTGGTGGACTGCGCGATCACGAGGGCGAGTTCACCATTGACCCCCGTCTGCCGGAGGGTTGGGAGCACCTCAGCTACAACGTCACCATCCGGGATGTCCAGGTTCGCGTGACGGTTCGCCCGGGTGAGGTGGAGCTGGTCTCCGTTCAGGGGAAGGACGCCGGTGTGGTCACGGTGCTGGGGCAGCAGGTCCGGGTCACCGGTGAGCCGCAGGTTGTCGTGGGGGAGACGGTGCTCGCCGCGGGCTAGGTCCGGACCCGCCCTCTTCTTCTTCCCGCCCCGGTGGCCTCCTCAGCCGCCGGGGCGGGGAGTTTTGTGGCTGGTGCGACTGATGTGATTCGGGGGTATTTACGCAACGCGGCTGTTGCGCAATAGGTGCACTTCCTGTGATTTTGCCCCAAATAGGGTGTAAAACCCCAGGGTGGACCATGGCAGTTAGTGACCAAGGTCTCCAAGCTCGTAGAGTTATTACGACACTGGAGGTGCCATGACTGTAAAGAATGACGAAAACCGGGACGCCCTTGTCCACGGGAAAATAACGACGAAAGCCCTGCGCGAAAAGCCGGGCATCCCAACCTGGGTTATGAAGCTGACGATGGCCATCACCGGCATCATCTTCGGCCTGTTTGTTCTGGTCCACATGCTCGGAAACCTGAAGGTTTACACCGGCGCTGAGGGCCTCAATACTTACGCGGACTTCCTCCGCGAGGTCGGTTCGCCGATCCTGCCTGAGGGCGGCATGCTGTGGATCTTCCGCATCGTGCTGCTCGTGGCAATCGTGCTGCACGTGTGGTTTGCGTTCGCGCTGATCGGCCGCAGCCACCAGTCCCGCGGCCGCTTCCGCCGCAAGGGCATGGTCAGCAACTGGAATACCTTCTCCGCACGCACCATGCCGGTCACCGGCATCGTGCTGCTGCTGTTCATCATCTTCCACATCCTGGACCTGACCCTGGGTGTCCAGCCGGCTGCGTCCAGCGAGTTCATCGAGGCTGTTGACGGCAACCACGCCGCCTACCAGAACCTCGTGGCCTCCTTCGAGCGCCCGGCAGTGGCGATCATCTACATCGTCGCGATGTTCATCCTGTTCGCCCACCTGTCTCACGGCATCTGGACCGCATCCTCGGACCTGGGTATCACCGGCCACCGCTGGCGCCAGGTGATCCTGTGGATCTCCTACCTGGTCCCGGCCCTGATCCTCATCGGCAATATCTCTATCCCACTGGCTGTGCTGTTCGGGGGCATTGAGCAAGTGCCATTCGTCCCAGGCGTTTAAGCTCGCGAGTCTGTTAAGGAGTAAACGGCTATGAGCGATGTTATTAATCACCCGCACAACCAAACTGCGGATTTCAACTACGACGAGGCAGTCGCAGCTTTCACCGCGCCTGAGTCCTCCGTCGACGGCGTGACCGTCGGCAAGGTTCTGAAGGACAACGCCCCGCACGAGGTCGGCCAGGATCAGCAGTGGACCTACGCCAAGGACCACTTCGGCCTGGTGTCCCCGCTGAACCGCAACAAGTTCCGCGTCCTGATCGTCGGTACCGGCCTGGCCGGTGGCGCTGCCGCTGCAGCCCTCGGCGAGCTGGGCTACGACGTGAAGGTCTTCACGTACCACGATTCCCCACGCCGCGCGCACTCCATTGCTGCGCAGGGTGGTGTGAACTCCTCCCGCGGTAAGAAGCTGGATAACGACTCGACCTACCTCCACACCAAGGACACGGTCAAGGGTGGCGACTACCGCTGCCGCGAGAACGACTGCTGGCGCCTGGCCATGGAGTCCCCGAAGGTCATCGACCACATGAACGCCATCGGCGCACCGTTCTCCCGCGAGTACGGCGGCACTCTGGCAACCCGTTCCTTCGGTGGCGTGCAGGTTTCCCGCACCTACTACACCCGTGGTCAAACGGGTCAGCAGCTGCAGCTGGCGACGACCTCCGCGCTGTACCGCCAGATCGGCGCCGGCAACGTGGAGATCTTCACCCACGCAGACATGCAGGACGTCATCGTCGAGGACGGCGTCTGTAAGGGTGTCGTGATGCGCAACCTGATCACCGGTGAGCTGACCGCTCACACCGGCCACGCAACCGTGCTGGCCACCGGTGGTTACGGCAACGTGTACCACATGTCCACCCTGGCGAAGAACTCCAACGTCTCCGCCATCATGCGCGCCTACGACCAGGGTGCCTACATGGCGTCCCCGTCCTTCGTGCAGTTCCACCCGACCGGCCTGCCGGTCAACTCGGACTGGCAGTCCAAGACCATCCTGATGTCCGAGTCCCTGCGTAACGACGGCCGCATCTGGACCCCGAAGAAGAAGGGCGACGACCGCGACCCGAACAACATCCCGGACGACGAGCGCGACTACTTCCTGGAGCGTCGTTACCCGGCATTCGGCAACCTGGTCCCGCGTGACATCGCGTCCCGCGCGAACGCCCAGCAGATCAACGCTGGCTACGGCGTTGGCCCGAAGAAGAACTCCGTCTACCTGGACCTGGGTGACGCCATCAAGCGCCTCGGCAAGGACACCATCCGCGAGCGCTACGGCAACCTGATTCAGATGTACGAGGAGGCCATCGGTGAGTCCGCGTACGAGACCCCGATGCGCATCGCCCCGACCTGCCACTACACCATGGGTGGCCTGTGGACCGACTTCCACGAGATGACCTCCATTCCTGGGCTCTTCTGCTCCGGCGAGGCTTCCTGGATGTACCACGGTGCAAACCGACTGGGCGCTAACTCCCTGCTCTCCTCCTCCGTCGAGGGCTGGTTCACCCTACCGTTCACGATCCCGAACTACCTGGCACCGCTGCTGGGCGAGGAGGTCTCGGCTGAGGACTCCCCGGCCGCACAGGAGGCTCTGGAGCGCTCTCAGAAGCGCATCGACCGGATCATGAACATCCGTGGCGAGGAGCCACACGGCGCGGCCCACTACCACCGTCAGCTCGGTGAGATCCTGTACTTCTCCTGTGGCGTGTCCCGCAACGTCGAGGACATGAAGGACGGCATCGAGAAGATCCGCGCACTCCGCAAGGAATTCTGGGCCAACGTCCACGTCCCGGGCGAGGCCAACGAGATGAACCAGGAGCTGGAGTACGCACTGCGCGTGGCCGACTACCTGGATCTCGGCGAGCTCATGTGCGTCGACGCACTGGACCGCGACGAGTCCTGCGGTGCCCACTACCGCGATGACCACCTCTCCGAGGACGGCGAGGCCGAGCGTGACGATGACAACTGGTGCTTCGTCTCCGCTTGGGAGTCGAACGGCGATGAGAAGTTCATCCGCCACTCCGAGCCGCTGTACTTCGATCGAATCCCGCTGATGACAAGGAATTACAAGTAATGAAGCTGAATCTTGAAATTTGGCGTCAGGCGGGCCCGAACGCCGAAGGCCACTTCGAGTCCGTCAAGGTTGACGACGCCGCAGAACAGATGTCCATCCTGGAGCTGCTGGACCACGTCAACACCATGTACGTCGAGGCTGGCAAGGAGCCCTTCGCCTTCGCCTCTGACTGCCGCGAGGGTATCTGTGGTACCTGTGGCCTGATGGTGAACGACCGTCCGCACGGCCCAGACCAGAACAAGCCTGCCTGCCAGCAGCGCCTGGTTTCCTTCAACGATGGCGACACCATCAAGCTCGAGCCGCTGCGCTCCGCTGCCTACCCGGTCATCAAGGACATGGTCGTCGACCGTTCCGCACTGGACCGCGTCATGGAGAAGGGCGGCTTCGTCTCCGTCCAGGCTGGTACCGCACCGGACGCCGACGACCTGCTGGTCAACCACTCCGACGCGGAGAAGGCTCTGGACCACGCGGCCTGCATCGGCTGTGGTGCCTGTGTCGCAGCGTGCCCGAACGGTGCTGCTCACCTGTTCACCGGCGCGAAGCTGGTTCACCTCACCCTGTCCCCGATGGGTCGCGAGGAGCGCGGCAAGCGCGCCCGCGCCATGGTCGACGAGGTGGAGACCAACTTCGGTCACTGCTCCCTGTACGGCGAGTGCGCGGACGTCTGCCCAGCTGGCATCCCGCTGACCGCCGTTGCCGCGATCACGAAGGAGCGCGCACGCGCTGCCTTCCGCGGTAAGGACGACTAGGTTAAGCTGTAGATACATACAGGTTTTCCGGAAAGTAGGAAAGAAATGGCTCTCGCTGAAAACCTCCACATGGAGCGTTACTACGAGGACGGCTTCGTCCCGTCGAGCTACGATGCGCCGCACTCTTCTCTGCACCGCTCTATCACCTGGGTCGCAATGGGCTCCATCCTGAGCTCCCTGGCCTTCTTCGGCATGGCGATCTACGGCCTGGCTGGTGCAGCCGGTAGCGACAATGCAACCGGGTTCGTTATCGCAGGTCTGATCGGTGCTGCGCTCTTCCTCTTCGGTGGCTTCGCCATGGTCCACATCGGCCGTGCGAACTACCGCGAGTACGTCAAGCGCAGTGGTCGCATCCACTAGAACTTGGCTAGCGAGCGCGTAATGAACGCGCAGGGCACGCACCTCCAACGCAGCCCGCAAAGCTAGTACTTGAGGCCACCCCGGTCCCCGTCATTAAGGACGGCGACCGGGGTGGCCTTTTTTGCATGCCGTTCCCGGTCATGCCGCGGAGCACGAGACCTGGCCAGTGCATCGACCCCGGGGAAGATGCGGGTGAGATTAGGCAGCTCGTTCTCCGCACCGGGGGCAGTCAATCGGAGTGGGGGTGTGGCGCGTGTCGGCCGGGGCGAGGGGACCGCCGAAGGCCCAAAGCTGCGATACTGGTGGGGTGAGCCATCGCAGCATTGATAACCCCGCCCCAGCAAGCAGCAGCCTGCCAGTGCCCGGCCCCTCCCCGGAGTCCGAGGCCCAGCGGCGCCACGACCTGCGCAAGCACAAGGCTATCGCCTCGGGTCTGCTGATCTTCGCGGCGATCGTCTTCGCCATCTGCCGCATCGTGGATCACGGCGGCAATGCCCCGGCCTGGGTCGGCTACGTCCAGGCCGCCGCCGAGGCCGGCATGGTGGGTGGCATCGCGGACTGGTTCGCCGTCACCGCGCTCTTCCGCCACCCACTGGGCCTGCCGATCCCACACACCGCGATCATCAAACGCAAGAAGGATCAGGTCGGCCACTCGCTGTCGGAGTTCGTCGGTGAGAACTTCCTCAACGCCACCCTGATCTCCGAGAAGCTGCGCGCCGCTCACCTGCCTACACGGGCCGCCAAGTGGGTTGTGGAATCCGAGGGGGACCAGGTCATCAGCCGGGAGATCGGCAAGCTGATCCGGCTGACGGTCAACGGGGTGAACGCCCAGGAGGTCGAGGCCGTCCTACGCGTGATGGTCATCGACCGCCTCCGCGAACCACAGTGGGGTCCACCGATGGGGCGCGGCCTACAGCAGCTCATCGACGAAGGGCGCACCGAGCCACTGGTGGACGCGGCCGTCATCTGGATGGACGATAAGGCCCGCGAGTCGGAGGACTTCATCGTCAACCTCATCGACGAGCGCACCCCGCGCTGGGCGCCCCGCTTCGTCCGCGAGCTCGTCGGCGACCGCGTCTACCGCGAGGTCGTGGACTTCACCGCTGCGGTGCGGGCCAACCCGAACCACGAGGCCCGCCAGCAGTTCCGCAGCTTCATCGCGGGTCTGGCCCGCGACCTTCAGCACGACCCGGTGATGATCCAACGCATGGAGAACATCAAGGAAGACATCCTCAACTCCGGGCCCATCACCGCTCTGCCGGCGACCGTGTGGGAGAACACCCGGCACGTGCTCGCAGAGCAGGCCGAGGACCCAGACTCCATGCTGCGCACCCGCATCGCGGCCTGGGTCACCGAATTCGCCAACCGGGTGCTCGCGGAACCACAGCTGCGAGAAAACCTGGAAGACCGGCTGGTGGGGGCGGCGTCCTACCTGGCGGAGAACTACGCGGGCGAGGTCACCAGCATCATCGGTGAGACCGTGGAGCGGTGGGACGCTGAGGAGGCCAGTGACCGCATCGAGCTGATGGTGGGTAAGGACCTGCAGTTCATCCGCGTCAACGGCACCGTCGTGGGCTCCCTGGCGGGGTTGGCTATCTACTCGCTGGCGCAGCTGATCGGCTGGCTCTTCTAGCGGCAGGGTCCGTGGCCTGCCGCTCCCGCTACGTGTCCGGGGAGTGCATTAGGATGAGGCCATGATGAATCCCGCACTACTCATCGGCTTCAAGGTGGCTGGCTACCTGTATTTGTCCCTGTCCGTGATCGTTCTGATCCTGGGGGTTGCTGCCGCTGCCCAGGTGGCAATGACCCGTGATGACGCCTTCGATGTCATCAACCGCAAGAAGCAGAACTGGCTGCTGCTCGGGGGCGGTGCGGCGCTGACGGGCCTGTTCGGCATCTTCGGCGGCGGTGCCTTCCCGCTGTGGATCATCGGTGCGGTGATCGTCGGTATCTACTGGCAGGACGTCCGCCCGGCGATCCGCGACGTCCTCGATAACGCCTCTGGGGCGTGGTAGCCGTGGCTGCTTCCCAGAACTCTTCCGGGCCGGTGGTCCCGAGCCGCGAGTCGGTCGCCCAGATTATGGACGCCACCCTGCTGGCCACCGACGCCAGCCGCGAGGACGTGCGGGCGCTGCTCCGCGAGGCCCAGGAACTTGGCTGTGGCGCGGTGTGCGTATCCCCGTCCATGCTGCCGATCTCGGGGGATTACCCCGGGCTGCGGGTGGCCACGGTGGCGGGATTCCCCTCCGGCAAGCACCAGAGCCTCATCAAGGCCACCGAGGCCCGCTTTTCGGTGGAGCAGGGCGCCGATGAGGTGGACATGGTGATCGACGTGGCCAATGCTCTGGCCGCCGACGAGAATGCCATGCTCTCGGAGATCATGGCCGTGCGCGAGGCGATACCAGCACCGGCGGTGCTGAAGGTGATCCTGGAGTCCGCGGTGCTTTCCGAGGAGCAGCTGCGCGCGGCGGTGCGTTCGGCCGCCCGGGCTGGGGCGGATTTCGTGAAGACTTCCACCGGATTCCACCCGGCGGGTGGCGCCAGCGTCGAGGCCGTGCGGATCATGGCCGATGAGCTGGATCGGATGGGCAAGCGCGGTCAGGTGGGGATCAAGGCCTCCGGCGGCATCCGTACCTGGGAGCAGGCCGTGGCCATGATCGAGGCGGGGGCGACCCGCCTGGGGGTATCCGCTGCGCGCGCCATCCTCGAGGGCGCGCCGCAGCAGTAGCCGGGGGTGAAGGGGGGTTAAGCTGCAGCCCGGTTGAAGATCTCGCCACCGGAGCCCACGGCTCCCGGGCGGTCCTCCCCGGCCGGGGTATCATCCCCAGCACCGTCGTTGCTGCGACCCCCGCGCGGGCTGTCCTGCCCGCCCTGCTGGGGCTGGCCCGCCTCGTTCAGGGAGTTCTGTAGCTCGTCGATGTGGACATCCGTGCCGTGCAGGGAGATCTGCAGGCCCCGGTTGGTGACGCGCACGTCCCGGGCCTCCAGGCCGCCCGGCGTGTTCTGGTCCACGGAATCCTCGACCGCGCCGCCGAGTGTCTCGGCGAGGACATCCGGCAGCTCCTGGCCGAAGACCTTCACTGCCGAGACCTCCATCGTCAGCTGGCCCTGCTCGATCTTCGGGCTCATCACGATGCTGGCCAGCCCACCGCTGAACTGCACCTCGAGGGTCTGATCCTTGGGGTTTGGCACAACGTCATTGACCTGCAGAAGCTGACTCATCAGGTCATCGCCCGACTGACCGGACTGGTTGGCGATCATCTCCGCCTTCATGACCTCCTTCGGCAGCTCCGCGTCGACGGTCAGCTCCCCGAAGATCATGTCCTCCGGGTTCTCCCCCATCGAGAGCTTCTTGCCGGTGATATGGGTGCGCGGCATGCCGGTGATGACCGGGCGGCTGGGGTCGTTGTCCTCATAGGAGACGTCGATGCTGGAGGGGACCTCCACCTCCAGGTGGGGCAGCGAGCCCTGCACCAGCCCAAAGAGAACAGGGGTGGTGCCCAACGAGACCTTCGGGTCCTCGGCCATGCGCGAATCCGAGGCCTCGGTCATGGCGTTGGTGATCTCATGCTTGATGTACCAGCGCGCGCCGAACTCGGCGATCAGCGCGAGCAAGAGCACGATGACCACGATGATGGCCAGGATCTTCGGCGCCTTCGACTTCTTCTCCGGCGCCTGCTGGGCCGGGTAGCCGGAGAATTGGGGCTGCTGCTGGGGATAGTAATTTTGAGAGCTCACCCAACATAGTGTTCCGCAAAGCCGGCGAGATTTCTATAGAACGTCTAGAGCCGGATGTCGCTGACGAGCTCCCAGGGGACGGTGAGCAGGTTGTCCTGCATTCGCCGCCGCGGGTTGAGCTTCGCAACCCCGGCAGGGAGCTGGCCCAGCAGGTCCTCCCGGGCGAAGCGCCAGCGCACCCGAGGGCCGTAGGGTGCATAGCCCGCCGCCCGGTCCCAGGCCGCATCCGCAGCCTGCAGCAGCGCGAAGACCTTGTGGCCCTCGGTGTTCTCGTGGATCAGGGCCTTCGGCAACCGCTCCGCCACATCCGAAGGCTTGTCCACATCGGCCGGGTCCCAGGCCAGCGTCAGCGTCCGGGGGCCGGACTCGTCCAGGAGCACCCAGGCTGCCCGCCGCCCGATCTCATCGCACGTTCCCTCGATGATCTGCCCGCCGGGGTTAAGCCCCGCGATCATCATCCGCCAGGCCGCCAGGACCTCGGAGACGTCGTACTGGCGCAGCACGTTGAAGGCCCGCACCACCTCGGCGCGGTGGCCCGCCAACTCGAAGCCGCCCAGGGCGAATTCCACGCCATCGCGGGGCGGCAGCACCCGGGAGGGCTCGATCTCGAGCCCCAGCACGCGCACCTCAGGATTTACCCGGCGCAGCCACCCCGCCCATTCCACCGTGGTGGTGTGAGAAGCCCCGTAGCCCACATCCACGGCAAGGGGGCGACGTCCTGATAAAGAAGCGGCATCGAAGGCAGAGCGCACCGCGGGGTGGTGGGCAAGCCACCGATCGGCCTTGCGCAGCCGGTTGAAGCCGGTCGTGCCACGGGTGGGTACGCCAACGGGCCCGTCCTGCGACCAGGAACGGGCCCGTAGATTGTGGGCGTGATCAGCCACGGAAGTTTAGGCGTTCTCCTTCAGATACTTCTCGATCAGGGAGGACTCGTGGGCGATGAACTGCTCGACCCACTCCATGATCTTCGGCTCCAGCATGGAACCCATCATGGGGATCTTAACGTCCACCGCGGACTTGGCGCTCAGGGAGGTCGCGCCATCGGCGTCCTGCAGCACCAGGTCGGCGTTGAACTTCACCGGCAGGCCCGAGACCTCCGCGGTGACGGTCCCGGTCGCGCGGCCGCCCTCGACCGGTCCCAGGGTGACGGTGCGGGCCAGCTCCAGGGTGGCCGGGACCATCGCGCGGAAGGACTCTGGGACGGCATCAATCGGCAGCTTCTCGGCCAGCTCAGCCTTGACGTTCGGGCCGCCGGTGAAGTTGCGGACCTCGCCGGGCTCGTCGCCGATGTTCTTCGCCTCGTACTCCCAGTACTCCTGGGAAGACAGTGCGGCGTGGACATCGGCGAGCGGGAAGCCGATGCTGTGGGTGTTCTCACTGTTAGTCGTCATGGCTACAGGCTACCGTTAGAGGGGTGACACAAAAGCAGAATCACGCCAATACTTTTCCGGCCGCAACTACCGGCCCCGCCGCCCCGCCAACGCTCGACGAGGTGGCCGCCGCCGTCGCCCCCACCGGGGCTGCCGTGGATCGCCGCCCGCTCGCGGAACTGACCACGCTGCGCATCGGCGGGCAGCCCGCCGCCGTGGCGGAATGCACCACCGCCGAGCAGCTGGCCGGTGTTCTGGAGACCGTCGATGCCGCGGGATGGCGCGTGCTGATCGTCGGTGGGGGATCGAACCTGCTGATCGGGGACGGGCCGGAGGTCTCCGAGCTGGTTGTGGTGCACGCCGCGGACGATCCGGAGGCTGCCATCAGCATTGATCCGGAGACGGGCGTGTGCTCGGCCTTCGCGGGAGTGGAGTGGGACCGCTTCGTCGCCGCGACCGTGGCCGCCGGCCTGGGCGGGCTGGAGTGCCTCAGCGGCATTCCGGGCTGCGTCGGGGCAACCCCGGTGCAAAACGTTGGCGCCTACGGGGCGGAGGTCTCCCAGGTGCTGCGCCGGGTACGCCTCTACGACCGCGCCCGCCGGGTCGCCGAGTGGGTGGCGCCCGAGAGCCTGGACCTGGCCTACCGCTACTCGAACCTGAAGTTCACCGACCGTGCGGCGGTGCTGGAGGTGGAGTTCCAGCTGGACCCGGCGGGGCTCTCCCTGCCGCTGCGCTTCGGTGAGCTGGCCCGGCGCTTGGGCGTGGCCCGCCCGGCCGAGGGGGAACAGGCCGGTGAGATCCGCCGCCCGGCAGCAGAGGTTCGCGAGGCGGTGCTGGAGCTGCGCGCCGGCAAGGGCATGGTTCTCAACGCCGAGGATCACGACACCTGGTCTGCCGGTTCCTTCTTCACGAATCCGGTCGTCGCGGGGGAGGCGGCGCGGGATGCGGTGGTCGCCACCGTGCGCGAGCGTGTGGGTGAGTCGGAGGCCGAGGCCATGCCACTGTTCTCCGTCGGCACGCCGGAGAATCCGGAGTTCAAGTTCTCCGCGGCCTGGCTCATCGAGCGGGCGGGCTTTCACAAGGGCTGGCAGGTGCCGGGCCGGGAGCGCGCCGGGCTGTCCACCAAGCACACCCTGGCGCTGACCAACCGGGGCGGGGCGAGTAGCGAGGACCTGGTGGCGCTGGCCACCGCGGTGCGCGACGGGGTCTTCGAGGCCTTCGGCGTGGAGCTGGTGCCAGAGCCCGTGTGGATCGGGGTGGAGCTGCCGCCGGTCAACCGCGCAACGGACTAGGCGCGAAGAAGGCTAGGGGTCACACAGAACAACGCCCTAGGCGCGAGCTTTGCGACCCCATAACGGGGTCGGTCTCGGCCTAGGGCGTTGTGCGTGGTTGGTGTCGCTGGGCGAGTGCCGGAGCGGGCCAGCGCCCGGCAGGGGCACCGAACCCGGCACCCCAGGTGGCGGCTTAGCCCTCCTCGGCGACGATCTTTTCGACCAAGTCCTTGATCTCACGGCGGCGGATCTTACCGATCAGGTCCGCCGGCAGCTCGTCGACGACGAAGAAGCGACGCGGCACCTTGTAGCGGGTCATCTCGTGGCGTGCCCACTCCTTGACCTTCTCCTCGTCGAAGTCCTCCTTCTTGACGTGCTCGTCGAGCACCACAGCGGCGACGACCTCGTCGGAGCCGTCCTCCTTAGCCAGGCCCACCACGCCGGCCTTCGCGATCATCGGGTGGTCCGCCAGGACCTCCTCGACCTCCGCCGGGTAGACGTTGAAGCCGCCGGTGATGATCATCTCCTTGATGCGGGAAACGATCCGCAGGAAGCCATCCTCCTCCATGACGGCCATGTCGCCGGTCTTGAACCAGTCTTCGAAGAACGGCTGCTCGTCCTCCGGGACGTTGATGTAGCCACTGAACACCTGCGGGCCACGGACCAGCAGCTCGCCCTCCTCGCCGTCCGGCATGGTGCGGGAGAGGTCCTCTGGGTCGGCCACGCGAATCTCGGTGCTCGGGAACGGGATGCCGATGTAGCCTGCGCGCGCGTTCTCCGAAATCGGGTTCGCGGTGACGATCGGGGAGGTCTCGGTCAGGCCGTAGCCCTCGATGATGGACCCGCCCGTGCGGCCCTGCCACTGGTGGGAGATGGACACCGGCAGTGGCGCGGCGCCGGAGAGCGCGTTCTTCACGCCGTTGATGTCCAGGTTGTGCTCCTCCGCAGCCTCCAGGATCTTGTCGTACAGCGTCGGCACACCCGGCATGTACGTCGGAACCTGCTTCTTCATCTGATCCACGATCAGCGGGATCTCCGGCTTCGGTAGCAGGCAGAGCTTGCCGCCGGTGGCGACACCCAGCGCAGCGGTGAGGGTCAGGCCGAAGATGTGGAACATCGGCAGTGCTGCCAGGTAGATCTCCTGCTCGCCCTCGCCGAGCTCGCCGACCCAGGCCAGGCCCTGGGCCACGTTCGCCATGATGTTGCGGTGCGTCAGCATCGCGCCCTTCGGCTTACCGGTGGTGCCGGAGGTGAAGAGGATGAAGGCCTCATCGTCCAGGCTGCGCTCCGGCACTGGGCTCAGGTAGGCACCGTCGCCGCCGATGGTGCCGTCGACCAGCTTCTGGAAAGGCACCGTGCCCGGTGCCGGGGAGTGCAGCTGCTCCCGCTTCTCCTTCAGCGAGGAGATTGGCAGCTTCAGTGCGAACTGCTTGATCTTCGGCATCGCCTCGATCATGTTGACGGTGACGACGGTCTGCAGTTGCGTGCGGTTGACCAGCTCCTCGCACAGCGGGGCGATCTTGTCCCAGGCGATGATGACCTTGGCGCCGTGGTCGATGAACGGGCCCTGCAGCTCGCGGGCGGTGTACAGCGGGTTGTGCTCCACCACCGTCGCCCCCAGGTACAGCACCGCGAAGATGGAGATCAGGTGCTGCGGGCAGTTCGGTAGGCAGATCGCGACGCGGTCGCCACGGCGGACGCCGAGCGCCTTCAGGCCAGCGGCGACCTTACGGACCTGCACGTGAGCCTGAGCGTAGGTCGTTGTGCCGCCGAAGAAGTCGAGCATCACGTCCTTGCCGTGCTCGTTGCTGGCCTTGATGAACATGTCCACCAGGGTGTCGCCGCTGAGTTCGATCTCCGCAGGAGTCCAGGAGTTGTAGTACTTCAGGTACGGCTTCTCCCGCCACGCGCGGCCTTCAGGCTTCTTGCCTTCCTCGTTCACCGCGGAAGAGTTGGGGGCGAGGGTTTCGGTCATGTCTATGGCCTCCTTGGGAATCCGAAACAAGGAATGTGATGCGGGTCTCACTAACGCTAGCTGCTTCCGTGACATTTGTGTGTGAAAACAAATAACTCGCGAGAAATATTAACGCCGGCGGGGGAGGCGTCCTCAACGGGGCTGGAACCAGTGGGGGAACGTAGGATCGGAAAGCATGCGCATCGCGATGATCTCTATGCACACCTCCCCGCTGGAACAGGCGGGAACCGGCGACGCCGGCGGAATGAACGTCTACATCCGCAACACCGCCGAACAGCTGGCCAAACAGGGCTTGAGTGTGGACATCTTCACCCGCGCCACCCGGCCGCTGCAGGGGGAGGTCGTGGAGCTCGGTGACGGCGTGCGGGTGATCAACTGCGTGGCCGGGCCTTACGAGGGGCTGAGCAAGGAGGAGCTGCCGACTCAGCTGGCCGCCTTCACCGGTTCCGTGCTCGCCTTCGCCCGGGAGAATGGGCTGAGTTATGACCTCATCCACTCCCACTACTGGCTCTCCGGCCAGGTCGCGTGGCTGCTGCGGGACCTGTGGAATATCCGCTGGGTGCACACCCCGCACACGCTGGCCGCGGTGAAGAATAACTACCTCTCCGAGGGTGATAACCGAGAGCCGGAGTCCCGCCGCATCTGCGAGCAGCAGATCGTGGACAACGCCGACGTCCTCATCGTTAACACCGAGGCTGAGGTCGCGGACGTCGAGCAGGGTTACGACTCCCATAAGGCCCGCATCGCGGTGGTCACCCCCGGCGCCGATATCGAGAAGTTCACCCCCGGCACCGAACGCGCCACCGAAAACGCCCGCCGTGCGCTAGGAATCCCGCTGTCTGCGAAGGTCATCGGCTTCGTGGGGCGCCTCCAACGCCTCAAGGGGCCGCACGTGCTGCTGCAGGCGGCCGCCACCCTCATCGAGCGCTACCCGGACATGCCGATCCGCGTGCTGATCTGCGGCGGGCCGAGCGGCTCCGGGCTGGAGCGACCGAAGTGCCTGGAGGAACTCGCCGAGGAGCTGGGGATCTCGCGGGCGGTGCGCTTCCTGCAGCCCCGCCCACCCGAGGAGCTTGTCTCGATCTACCAGGCCGCGGACGTGGTGGCGATGCCGAGCGCGAATGAGTCTTTCGGCCTGGTCGCCCTGGAGGCGCAGGCCACCGGCACGCCCGTGGTCGCCACCCGAGTCGGCGGGCTGCAGGCCGCGGTCGCGGAGGGGAAGTCTGGCCTGCTAGTCGACGGCCAGGATCCGCAAGCCTGGGCCGATGCGTTGGGCCAGCTGCTTTCCGACGACGACCAGCGCATCGCGATGGCGGAGTACGCACCCCAGCACGCCGCCCGCTATAGCTGGGAGAACACGGCCAAGCAGCTGGTGGAGCTCTACCGGAGCCTCCCGACGATGCCGGAGGAGGGCCCCGCGGAGCGTCACCCCGCGGGCAGCGCGAATTAACGCTCGGGCCTTCCGCAGCTCGGCTGCGGGGGTAGGTTGGGGGCATGAACCTCGAAAAGATCTCTGCGCTCTTAGACGAAGCCGACGTTGACTACGTCGAGTCCGGCGGCAACCTGGTCGTCGTCCTCCCGGGGGAACGCAGGCTCAAGACCAACTGCCTCTTCATCCCGCAGGAGGGCATGTTCCGGGTTGAGGCCTTCGTGTGCCGTGCAGTGGAGGAGGCCCAGGAGGAGGTCTACCGGCTGCTGCTGCAGGCCAACCGCCGAACCTACGGGGTGCACTACACCCTCGACGGAAATAACGACATCTACCTGGTCGGACAGTTCGGCGAATCCACTACCGCCGAGGACATCCAAAGAATCCTGGGGCAGGTGCTGGAGCGCGCGGACGGGGACTTCAACCGCATCCTGGAACGCGGTTTCGAATCCTCCATCCGCCACGAGTGGGCCTGGCGGCTTTCTCGCGGCGAGCCGACCTTCAACCTGGGGGCCTTCCAGCGCCTGCGTCCCACCGACGAAGAGGTCGACCAGCTGGCTCCCATGCCCGGCAAGTCCCCGCGCGAGGTGGTGGCCGAGCAGGCCGCCGCACCAGCAGAGGCTGAGGAGAAGACAAGCAAGGAGGCCACCGGCCAGGACACGGAGTAGCGGGCCGCGCCCGGACAGCGCGGGAGTGTGCCCCGCGAACGGGGCCACCGGCCACCTGGGCCACAACGTTTCATGGCAAAATGGAGGTATGAGCAACACTGAAGGAACACTGATCCTCCTCCGCCACGGGCAGAGCGAATGGAACGCAACGAACCAGTTCACCGGCTGGGTGGACGTCAGCCTCACCGACCAGGGCAAGGCCGAGGCCAAGCGGGCCGGCCAGCTGATTAAGGACGCCGCTGTCGAGCCGACCGTCCTGTTCACCTCCCTGCTGCGCCGCGCGATCATGACCGCGAACATCGCGCTGAACGAGGCAGACCGCCACTGGATCCCAGTGCAGCGCGACTGGCGCCTCAACGAGCGCCACTACGGTGCGCTGCAGGGCCTGAACAAGGCCGAGACCCGCGATAAGTACGGCGAAGAGCAGTTCATGTCCTGGCGCCGCAGCTACGACACCCCGCCGCCGCAGATCGACGTGGACAGCGAGTACGCGCAGACCAACGACGTGCGCTACGCCGATCTGCCGGAGGTTCCGCGCACCGAGTGCCTGCAGGATGTCGTCAAGCGCCTCGTCCCGTACTACGAGGCTGAGATTGAGCCACGCCTGAAGGCGGGGGAGACCGTCCTCGTCGTCGCGCACGGCAACTCCCTGCGCGCGCTGGTCAAGCACCTCGACGAGATCTCTGATGAGGACATCGCCCAGCTGAACCTGCCGACCGGTATGCCGCTGGTCTACAAGTTCGACAGCAACGGTGCGGTCAAGGTCAAGGGTGGCGAGTACCTCGACCCGGAGGCAGCAGCAGCCGGTGCGGCCGCCGTGGCCGCCGAGGGTAAGAAGTAATACCCTCCACCGAGCTCACCACGTAAGGCTCATCACCTAAGCGAAACGCCCCAGGAAAAACTTCCTGGGGCGTTCGTGCGTCGAGTGGGGCGCGCTGACATCTTGTTCGCGCTGCCGCAGCCCACTCAAGCGCGACTGGGCGGGCGAACTAGAGTTTGCGCTCGCGGGCCGCCCGGGTCGCCGGGTGGATCGTCAGCAGCGGGAAGCCGCTGGGTGCCAGCGGAGCCCCTGCCTCGTTCTGCTCTCCGGTGGCCGCAGCGCGTGCCTCCAGGGCCTCGCAGTGTTCCGCCAGCACCTCGTAGGACTCCTCGCCGATGAGCTCCACCAGCTCGTCCTTGTGGGTGCGCCACATGGCATCGGCCGGCCCGCCCTGGCCCTCGGCGCTGCCCGCGTGGCAGTTCGGGTCCGTGGTGCACCACCAGTCGAAGTCCGCCCCGCCGTCGCCCCAGGCGCGACGGTTGTACTCCGTGATCGTGGTGCGCAGCATCTCTTGGCCATCGGGGCGGGTCTCCCAGTCCTCCAGGCGGCGCAGTGGCACCTGCCAGCAGACCTCCGGCTTGGACTCCACGATGGATTCGCCGTTCTCGGTGGCCCAGATGTGCAGCGCGCAGCCGATGCCGCCGTCAAAGCCCGCGCGGTTGGCGAAGATGCAAGCGCCGTCGACGGTCTTGGTCTTCAGCGCGGGCTCCATCTCGCCCTCGTCGTTTTCCAGCTCGTCCCACTCGAGCCACGGCTCGAGTTCCCCGTCCGCCTGCTCCTTCTCTCCCGGGGTTTCGCCCGGCGTGTAGAGCTGCCACTGCTCGGGGCTGAGCTCCTGAACCACACGGTTGAGGTTGGCGCGGTCGTCGTCGTCCGTAAGAAAAGCACCGTGGACGCAGCAGGCCACGCCCGGGTCGGCATCGACGTCGATGCCGTGGCAGGCCTCCGTACCGAAACGGCAGCGGTAGGTGGACATCAGCCAGGTCAGGTCGATCTGGATGATGTGCTCGGAGTCCGCCGGGTTGATGAATTCCAGCCATTCGCGGGGGTAATCGCCGGGCAGCTCGACGCCGCGGCGTACCGAAAGGTCAGCTGGGGTGCCGTCCGGATAGCCGGATGCGATGGGGTGGGGGGAATTTGGCTCGCTATTTCTCACGCAATCCACCGTAGACCCGATAGGCTGAAAACGTGAGATTAGGTGTCTTGGACGTTGGCAGTAATACGGTTCACCTCGTGGTTGTGGATGCCCAGTACGGTGGCCCGCCAACTCCCATGAGTAATTGGAAAACCCCCATGCGGTTGGTGGAGTACCTCTCGAAGAAGGGGAACATCAACTCGAAGGGGATCGATAAGCTCACGCGCGGCGTGGGGCTGGCTTCGGAGATGGCGGAACAGTTCCGCTGTGAGGAGCTGCTGCCGTTTGCGACGTCGGCGATCCGTTCCGCGAATAATTCCGAGAAGGTGCTGGACGCCGTCGAGGACGCCACCGGCGTGCGGCTGCAAATCCTCACCGGCGAGGAAGAGGCCCGGTTGACCTTCCTCGCGGTGCGTCGCTGGTACGGCTGGTCGGCTGGCCGGATCTGCGACCTCGACATTGGTGGCGGTTCCCTGGAGATGTCCGTGGGAACTACGGAGAGCCCGGACGTGGCGCTGAGCCTGGATCTGGGTGCGGGCCGGTTGACCCGGGAATGGTTCGACAGTGATCCGCCGTCCCGGAAGTCCGTGAAGAACCTGCGGGAGTTCATCGAGGAGCAGCTGGACGCCAATATCAAGGAATTCCAGGATGCCGGCCCCATCGACGTGGCGGTGGGGACCTCTAAGACTTTCCGCATGCTTGCCCGCCTGACTGGTGCGGCACCGAGCTCTGCGGGGCCACGCGTGAAGCGCACCCTGACCCAGCCTGGCCTGCGGCAGCTCATCGCTTTCATCTCCCGCATGACGGCGGCGGACCGCGCAGAGCTGGAGGGCGTCAGCCAGGAACGGTCCCACCAGGTGGTGGCTGGCGCGCTGGTCGCGGAGGCGGCGATGCGCAAACTGGACCTGGATTCCTTGGATATCTGCCCGTGGGCGTTGCGTGAGGGAATGATCTTCCACCACACGGACGTGGCTTTCGAAGATTTTTCTTAGTTTCCTAGCGCCATTAGGGTGTGGAATGAACAAAACCAAAAATGGCGCTTCGTATACTATGCGAAACAGTTATTTGTATGTTCACGTGGACATTGATGGGAACATTCGATGAGTGAGAAGCTTACGGTCGCGGAACTGCTCGCCCGCAGCGGTCGCACATCTTCTGATAGCGGCCGCCGCCGGCGCCGCCGCAGCCTCGACGAGGGTGGCATTTCCGTTGCCGAGCTGACCGGCGCGATCCCGGTCGTCGAGGACGCCGAGAGCGAAGCTTCCACCGCGCCCGCACCGGGCGCTGACAAGCGTGAGCAGCCCACGGTCGATCGGGCTGAGGCCGGGGTAAAGCAGGCCGATAAGGCTGAAAAGACGGCGAAGCCTGAGCAGGCCAAGCAGGCTCAGGCTGCCGAGCAGGCTGAAGATAAGAAGGCTGAAGCCGAAAAGGCGAAGCAGGCCGAGGCCAAGCAGGCCAAGGAGGCTGCCGCAAAGAAGGCCGCCGAGGAGAAGGCGGCAGCGAAGCAGGCGGCTGAGGAGAAGGCCAAGAAGGCCGAGGCTGAAAAGCTTAAGCAGGCAGAAGCCGAGAAGGCGAAGAAGGCCAAGGAAGCTGCTGCCAAGAAAGCCGCAGAGGAAAAGGCCGCGGCGAAGAAGGCCGAAGAAGAGGCTGCAGCCAAGAAGGCTGAGCAGAAGAAGCCTGAGCCCAAGAACGCGGCTGCCGCTAGCTCCGCGATTGTCGACCGCCGCGAGGTTCCGGCACAGCGTCCGGAGGAACAGACCTCCGAGATCCCGGCTGTCACCGATAAGGCCTCGCCGGCAAAGAAGAACACCGAGCCGTCCACCGAGCAGACGGCCCTGATCACGAAGGTCACCGCGGACCAGGCTGAGGGCGCCGAGGCCGCACAGAAGCCTGCGGCGAAGAGCGCTTCGGCTACGAAGGCGCCGGCCAAGAGCCCTGATCGCAAGGACGCTGACCAGAAGGGCTCTGGCGCCGGGGCCGCGGCGGCCGCTGCCACCGCCGGTACTGCCGGCACTGCCGCCGCGACGCGGGGCTCCGATGCGGAGCGCAAGGGGGAGCAGCCCGCTCCGGAGGAGTTCCACAGCCCTGAGGAGCTCGAAGAGCTGCAGCGCACCCTCGGCGAAGACGAGGTCATCGAGTACGAGGATGACACCATCTCCTGGCCAGCCCTCATCGGCCAGGCCATCGCGGCCATCCTGGTCGGCATTGGCGTGTTCCTCGGATTCAAGCTCCTGTGGGGCTCCCTGCCAGCGGTGCTGGTGCTGGTGCTCGCCCTCGCGGTGACCCTCGTGATGGTCGGCGTGGTGCACGCACTGCTGCGCCACCGCGACAAACTCATCATGATTCTCACCTTCGTGGTGGGCTTGGTACTCACCATCGGCCCACGGCTGATCATGAGCATCTAAGTTTCTGCGCGCCGCGAGGCGCGCTTTTCTTTTTGCCGCACCAGCCACGTTCGGGCGGGGTGCTGTGGCGCCGGAGGGCGACGTCCTCACAACTGGATGCGAGACCACCGAAAACGGGGGAGCTGCACGCAAGCGCTGCAATCGACGCGCCGGGCTGGCACCCTGGAGGGCATGACTCGAATCGCAATCATCGGCGGCGGGAACATCGGCGAAGCATTGATCGCCGGGCTCGTCGCAGACGGAATTGACCCGAAGACCATCATCGTCGCGAACCGCAGCGAAGACCGGCTCACCGAGCTGGCGGACCGCTACGAGGTGCTGACCGCGGAGGACTCGGTCACCGCCGCGGTGGAGGCGGACGTCCTGTTCAACTGCGTGAAGCCCGACGGCACGCTCTCCGTTTTCGACGAGGTCGCGGAACAGCTGGACGATAACGACGCCACGACGGTCGCGGTCTCCGTCGCCGCTGGCGTGACCATCGGTGCGATGGAGAACGTGCTGCCTGCGGGCACCCCGGTGGTGCGCGTGATGCCGAATACCCCGATGCTGGTCGGCAAGGGGACCAGCGCGATCGCGGGTGGCCGCTTCGCGACGGAGGAGCAGCTGGAGACGGTGCGCGAACTGCTGGCCAAGGTGGGCACCGCGGTGATCGTCAAGGAGAAGGACATCGACGCGGTCACGGCGGTCTCCGGGTCTGGCCCGGCATACTTCTTCCTCGTCGCCGAAGCGATGGTGGACGCAGGCGTGAACCTGGGCCTGCCACGGGCGCTGGCCGAAAAGCTCGCGATCGGTACCGCGGAGGGTGCAGCCCAGATGATGGCCAACGGCCTTGCCGAGGGTGGTGACGGCCCGGTGGAGCTGCGGGCGAAGGTCTCCAGCCCGGGCGGGACGACCTCCATGGCGACCCGCGCCCTGGAGGAGGAGGGGCTGCGCCGTGCCTTCTTCCGCGCGATGGAGGCGTGCCGCGACCGCTCCGTGGAGCTCGGCGCCCCACCGAAGGGGGACTAGGGGAGCTCGGCGCCCCACCGAAGGGGGACTAGGGGAGCACGGGGTGCCGTGGGGGAGGCAGCGCATCGTGGGGGTGTGAAGTGATAGCGCGTAAGGGGGTTAAGAGCGGTGCGTGAGGGGTCGCATCGTGGGGCCTGCCGCAATGCGCGGCGGGCCCGATTCTTGTAATTTCAAGACTCCCGGGGCGGGGAGAGTCTCAAGTGAAACTTGAGGTGGGGGTGGTGGGTGTTGAACTGTTTGCACTGGTCAACCCAAGTCACAAAAAGAAACAAATAGCACTTTCGACATAATCGTCCCTGAATGCGCAAGCGTCACTTGGTTCACGTTATAGTAGTGAGGAAAGCGTGGCCGCGTGACGTCCTGCAGAAGGGGAAGTCTGCAGCGCGGGGCCGTGTGAAGAAAGAGATAAGACTTTTATGGCTAACCCAATGGGTGGAAATGACAAAGGAACCTTTCTGACCGTCGCTGAGGTCGCAGAGCTGATGCGCGTGTCGAAGATGACCGTGTATCGCCTGGTACACGCTGGCGACCTGCCAGCGGTGCGTGTGGGTCGCTCCTTCCGCGTCCACGAGCAGGCAGTGAGCGAGTATCTCGGTGCGTCCGTCTACGACGCCTCCGAGGGGCAGACTGGTTAGAAACCCTCCCCGACCGTGGCTTCAGCGCCAATGCAGTCGGGGTTTAGCGCTGCCACCGCGGCATAGAAACCGGCCTTTATGGGCCGATTTTTGTGCGCTCAGCCACTGGAGCGGTAGAATTTAATAATTCGTGTCCTATGTGAGCTCCCGGGTCGCCCCGGCGATGAAGCACTGAAGCGTAGGGCTCGCCTTGTTCGCTGACTTCCGGGCGGCAGCCGCCTACCGGGGCTGCGGAACCGTCGCGATGGCGCGGCATACGAGTTTTCAACAATTTGAAGTGAGGTGCCCACGATGGGTTCTGTGATTAAGAAGCGCCGCAAGCGCATGTCCAAGAAGAAGCACCGCAAGATGCTGAAGCGCACCCGCGTTCAGCGTCGCAAGCTGGGCAAGTAAGCCGCCACCGGGCCACGCGCCCGATTCGCGGCTCGCGAGGCAATTCTCGCGACGAGACGGCTGCGATGCCGCCGCACGAGCCCCAGTGGGAGCCAACCGGCCCCGCTGGGGCTTCGTGCTGTTTAAACACTGGAAGCTGGAATGCCCGCGCTGAAGGAATCCAGCGGGGCGGCGGGCGCTGGAGCCCTAGCGCCGGGAGAGTGCGCCAGTGAGGGCGGGGAGGAGAAACCACCCCACCGCCCCGGCTGCCAGCATGCCCGCCGCCGTCGCGCTGGCTTCGGCCGCCAGCAGCGTGCGCTTCGGATCGTGCTTTCGGTACTCCACCGTCGGCCAGCCCCGCTCCCGGGCTGCCTCCGCCAGGCGGGGATCAGCGTTGACCGCGACGGCCCGGCCGACCAGGGAAAGCAGCGGCATGTCGTTAAAGGAATCCGAGTAGGCCACGCAGCGCGAAAGATCGTAGCCTTGCTGCTCCGCGAGGGCAGCCACGGCATCCCGCTTTTCGGGGCCGTGCAGGATATTTCCCACCAGCCGGCCTGTGAACCTCCCATCGGAGACTTCCGCCACCGTTCCCAACGCCCCGGTGAAGCCCAGGGCCCGGGCTATGACCTGTGCGAGCTGCACCGGTGCCGCGGTGACCAGCCACACACTGTGGCCGACCTCCAGGTGCTCCTCGGCGAGCTCCCGGGCACCCGGGAAGATCCGCTGGGCAATCGTGCTCTCCCAGATCTCCTCCGTGAGCGCCACGACCTCGGCCTCGCTGCGGCCACGCACGATCTCGAGCGCCCGCTGCTTGCCGGAGGCGATATCCGGCTGGCTCTCGGTGCCGGAGAGGATGAACTTCGCCTGCTTCCAGGCGAAGCCCGCGATATCCCCCACGGTGAAGAAGCGCCGGGAGGCCAGCCCCAGCGCCAGCCAGAGGGAGGACGCCCCCTTGATGATCGTGTTGTCCAGGTCGAAGAATGCCGCGGTGCTGGGCTTTTGCGGAACATCCGCTTTGGGCGGGGACAACCTCAGTGTGCCGCCCGCGGCCAACCATGCCCCATGGACGGAGGCTCGGCCGCTTTCTAATTGTGTTGGGGTGACGGGGGAAAAGCTGTGTTGGCTCGGTTGGCTAGGTTGGGTCGGTTGAATGATTTGGATGGGTTGGCTGACACGGAAAGCTGTTGACTTAATCTCGCCCACGGCTACCAAGGTACCGTTGAATCCGTGACTGGTGATGAGAAGAAAACTGTGACCCTCCTGACCCGCACAACCTGCGGCTCCTGCGCCCGGGTCTGGGAGCAGATCCGCCCGGTCGTCGCGGCGAAAAACGCCACGCTGGAGCGGGTCGACGTCGACGAGGACCCGGAGCTGAAAATGGAATTCGGTGACCGCGTGCCCGTCGTCCTCATCGACGATGAGGAATTCGCCTGCTGGGAAGTCGACAACGAAGAGCTCGCGGCTGCGCTTGAGGGCTAAAACGGCAACGCGGGGCACCACGGAACATCACAGTTGGGCTGCGCGCTGTGCCCAACGTCCCGTCCCTATAACAGTCGGCTATGCCTGTTTTGTCATTGGGGTCGGTTAAGGGATACCGTAGGTAGCTGTTAAAGAGCCGATGGCAAGCGTCGGCAGGGGAGCTGCGCCCATCAGCAGCATCTGGCTACCGACCTCGTCGGCTGCGGTGCATCGCCCCACCACGGGGGAGCATTCGGCCCACCGTCGGCGGCCCCAAGACCCGGGTCCGACTCCCGGTTCGCGAGGAGGCACGCAAGACCGATGGCTGGGCACGTCCAAACCGGTTCCGCCGCCGTGCTGCTCGTCGGGCTTTCCTTCCGCTCCGCCCCGGTGTCCCTCCTCGAGCAGGTCTCCACGGTCGATAGCGACCTTCCCAAGCTGGAAAATGCCCTGCTGGATCACGACTCCCTCTCCGAGGCGCTGGTGCTGTCCACCTGCAACCGGATGGAGTTTTACACCGTCGCCAACGCCTTCCACCCCGGCCTCGACCACATCGTGGACACCATCGCCACCTACTCCGGGCTCGCCGACAGCGAGCTGGAGCCGCACCTCTATGTTCATTATTCGGACGCCGCGGTGGAGCACATGCTCAACGTTGCCTCCGGCCTGGACTCCATGGTGCTGGGGGAGCAGCAGATCATCGGCCAGCTCCGCGGCGCCTACGAGGAGTCGAAGGAGGCCGGTACCGTCGGGCGCACCCTCCACGACCTCACCCAGCGAGCCCTGCGCACGGGCAAGCGCGTCCACAGCGAGACGGAGATCGATTCCGTCGGCTCTTCGATGGTCAGCTTTGCCCTCGACCGGGCCCTCACCGTGCTTGGGATCCCGGAGGCCAGCAGTACCGCGTTGAGCGGACGCCGCGCCGTCGTCATCGGGGCCGGCGCGATGTCCTCCCTCGCGTCCACCCACCTTGGCCGTCTCGGCATCGAGCACGTCACCGTCGCTAACCGCACCGTCGAGCGCGCCGAGCAGCTGGCCTCCCACGCGGTGGAGGCAGGCGTGCCGGCCCGCGGCATCGGCCTGGACGAACTGCCCGCGGCGCTGACGGGGGCGGACATCGTCGTTTCCGCGACGGGTGCGGTGGGAACCGTCGTCAGCGCGGCGGACATCAAGGCTGCGCAGAAGGTCCGGGAGGGTCGCCAGCAGGTCCTCATCGACCTGTCCATGCCCCGCGACATCGAGCAGGCCACGGCCGACGTGCCGGGGGTCGCGCTGCTCAACATCGAAGAACTCACCGGGATGACCGAGGACACCATCGAGGACGAGGACGCCGCCCGCGGCATCGTCGCCGAGGAGCTCGAGGGTTTCCTGGAGCAGCAGCGCGCCCAGGCCGTCGTCCCCACCGTCAAGGCCCTGCGCCAGCAGGCGATGGACGCGCTCAGCAACGAGATGCTCGCGCTGCAGCGGCAGACGCCGGGGATGTCCGACGAGGACCGCGAGGCTGTGAACCGCTCGATGCGCCGCCTCGTGGAAAAGCTGCTGCACACCCCGACGGTGCAGGCCAAGAAGCTCTCCGCGGCGGGCCAGTCCGTCAGCTACCCCGATGCCCTGGCTGCCCTGTTCAACCTTCCAACCGGCATGACCCAACAGGTCAGCGCGGTGAAGGGCGCGAACGCGGGCAGTGGGCAGCGGAAGCAGCAAAAACCGCAAGAAAATCGAGTATCCGCCGCGCGGGCCGTGTACCGCTCGACCTACCAGGACCTGACTCAGGCCTCGACCCCAGGAGGGAAAGACGATGACAGATAACCGCCGTTTGCTCGTCGGTACGCGTGGCTCCACGCTGGCTACCACGCAGGCAGGCCATGTCCGCCAGGGCATGGCCGACGCCGGCTACGAGGCCGAGCTGCATATCGTCCACACCCCGGGGGATGCCTCCCAGGCCTCCCAGATCCCGGTCGCGAAGGTCGGCGTGGGTGTGTTCACCGAGACGTTGCGCACCGCATTGGACGAGCGCGAATGCGACGTGGCGGTGCACTCCTTCAAGGATCTGCCGACCGCCCCGGACGCCCGCTTCCGCGCGGTGGTTCCGGAGCGCGTGGACTCCCGCGAGGTTCTGATCAGCGTGGATAACAAGAAGCTGATGGAGCTGCCGGAGGGCGCGAAGGTCGGCACCTCCGCGCCACGTCGTGTCTCTCAGCTGCGCGCCCTGCGCCCGGACCTGGAGATCCTGCCGCTGCGCGGGAACATCGGCACCCGCATGGGCCGGGTCGGCGACGACCTGGACGCCGTGATCCTCGCCCGCGCCGGGCTGGAGCGCGTCGGCTGGCTGGACAAGGCCGCCGAGTCCATCGACCCGGAGCTCATCCTGCCCGCTCCGGCGCAGGGCGCGCTGTGCGTGGAGGTCCGCGCGGATGACGAGGAGGCTTGGAACTCCGTGGCTGCGCAGAACCACATCCCGAGCTATGCCTGCGTGGTCGGCGAGCGCACCGTGCTCTCCACCATGGAGGCGGGCTGCTCCGCCCCGGTGGCCGCACACGCGACCCTCAACGAGCAGCAGAACCAGCTGACCGTGACCGGTGGTGTGTTTGCCATTGACGGCTCCCGCAAGCTGCTGGAGACCCGCACCGTGGACATCGACCTGGCGGGCGACTGGCGTGCGGCTGCCGCCGGCGTCGGCGCCCAGATCGGCCGGATCCTGCTGGACGCCGGAGCCGCAGAACTCGTGTCGGAGGCCCGCGAGAGCTAACAGTGGGCTCGCGGAACCCCAGGGTGGGGTGCTGCGAGCTGCCTCACCCCGCCACCCGAAAGAGCGTTCCCCTTCGGAACTGCCCCGAAATGACATGGAAAAGATCAGTATGACTACCTCCGGACTTACCCCGCAGGGGACAGGCCGCGTCCTGTTCGTTGGTGCCGGCCCCGGAAATCCGGAATTGCTGACCGTTCGCGCCCAGAAGGCCCTGGAGAGCACCGCCCACGCGTGGGTGGACCCCGAGGTCCTGGAAGGCGTGCGTGCCCTGGTGGGTGCCCAGGTGCCCGTCCCACAGCACAAGATCGATGCTGCCGAGGCCGAGTGGCAGGCCAAGGTCGCCGCGGCGAAGGAGGCGGGCGCTCGCCGGAAGCCGCCCCGTCCCGCACCGCCGACCGCGGCTGAAATCCGTCTCGCCGCACCCTTCGTTGGGGAGGGGGCCGTTGCAGAGGGGGAGGCCGAGCCGGTCCAGCAGCTGACCGCGAGCCAGATCGCCGAGGAGATGGTCGCGCTGGCCCGCGAGGGCGAGGACGTCATCCGCCTGGTGGCTGGCAACCCGCTGTCCAACCAGGCTGTGATGATGGAGCTGCAGGAGGTCGCGAACCTGGGTGTGGACTTCCAGGTCGTCCCCGGCATGACGGGCTCTGTCGCGGTGCCCGCGTTCACGGGCATTGGCGTGGGCTCCGACTTCACGGAGGCCGACGTGCGTGGCGGGGCGGACTGGGACCAGCTAGCCTCCGCGGGGCTGCCTCTGATCCTCACCGCCGCGCCGGGGGATCTGGCGACCATCGCCAGCGAGCTGAAGGAACGCAATATCCCGGGCTCGACCGCGGCCACCGTCACCCTGCATGGCACGACCCGTAAGCAGCGTAGCTACGACGTCACCCTGGATACCCTGAAGTCCGTCGCGGCGGCCTCCGGGCCAGCCGCGAAGGAAGGCGAGCTGCCGGAGCAGCTGCTGGTCACGATCGGCTCCCAGGCCGGCAACCGCAGCAAGTACTCCTGGTGGGAGAACCGCGCCCTCTACGGCTGGACCGTGCTGGTGCCGCGCCCGAAGGCGCAGGCCGCCCCGATGAGCACGCGCCTGGCGAGTCATGGCGCGATTCCCGTGGAGGTGCCGACGATCTCCGTCGAGCCGCCGCGCACCCCGGCGCAGATGGAACGCGCCATCAAGAACCTCGTGGACGGCCACTACCACTGGGTGGTCTTCACCTCCGTCAATGCGGTGAAGGCGACCTGGGAGAAGCTCCAGGACTTCGGCCTGGACGCCCGCGCCCTGGCTGGTGTGCGGGTGGCCGCGGTGGGTCCGAAGACGGCCAGCGCGGTGCAGGCCCTGGGCATCACCCCGGAGCTGCTGCCCAAGGACGACGCCCGCAACGCCTCCGGTATCGTCGACGTGTTCCCGGCCCGCGATCCGGACCTGGACCTGGTCGACCGGGTGCTGCTGCCGCGCGCGGACATCGCGACGGAGGTCCTGGTCGAGGGGCTGTTGAAGCTGGGGTGGAAGGTCGACGACGTCGTCGCCTACCGCACCGTCCGCGCCGCTCCGCCGGCCCCGGAGATTCGCGACATGATCAAGTCCGGCGGCTTCGACGCGGTGTGCTTCACCTCCTCTTCGACCGTGAAGAACCTGGTGGGCATCGCCGGTAAGCCACACTCGCGCACCATCATCGCCTGCATCGGCCCGATGGCTGCCCAGACCGCCCGGGAGCACGGGCTTCGGGTGGACGTCATGCCGGAGGTCGCTGGCGTTCCGGAGCTGGTGGACGCGCTGGCCGCCCACGTGGCGGACCTGCGTGCGAAGGGGCAGCTGCCGCCACCGCGGAAGCGCCGCCGCCGTCGGAAGAAGACGAGCGAGCAGACCGCAGCGAAGTAGGGGAGAAGCTAAGACACCCGTCGGCACGTGATGCCGGCGGGTTCGTGCTTCTCAGTAGGCTGGAGAACATGGCGAAAGACGGTACCGGGTTGCGTAATGGGCGGAAGTCGTGGCACCGGCGAGCTGGCCGTCCGGTCAACATCTGGCTGAGCCTCCTGCTGGTCGCCGGGTTAGTTCACCCTGCTCTGCCCGAATATCGCTGGGTGCTCATTCACCTACTCACTCTGGGCGCGGTGACCAACTCCATCGTCGTGTGGTCCCAACGCTTCACCGAGCAGTTGCTCGACCAGCGATGCCCGGATTCCGCCCGGGCTCGCCAGCTGCGGCGCATCTGGGTGCTCAACGCAGGCATTGCGTTGACGATGATCGGCCAGCTCGGCAAGGGGGCCGAAGGTGCTTTCGACCCCGCGTTGACGGTCGCGCACAGCATCACGGTTGTTGGTGCTGCGGTCGTGGGACTGAGCTTGTGTTCACATGCGCTAAGCCTGCTGCAGCAGGCTCGCAAAGCCCGGGCCAGCATGGAGCACAGCCTGCCGCTGGTGCCCGTCAGTGCGTATATTCTTGCGGCGCTGTTCCTACCGATCGGCGCGATCGCGGGTGCGCTCCTGGCAGTGGGTATGCCCTCACCGTGGCAAGAACGCCTCCTGCTGGCGCACACCGCGGTGAACGTGCTGGGCTTTTTAGGCTTTGCCGCGGCCGCCAGCCTGACGTTCCTCGCCCCACAGCTGCAGGGTGCGCTGGGTAGTGGCAAGATACGCGACGGACGCCCTGGGGTGGGGCATGCGACTCGGTGGCTGTGGGTCGTGATCATCCTGCAGGGGATTGGAGTCCTCAGCATCGGCGCTGGTGCGCTCCTTGACCAGCGCTTCGTGGTCCTCGGCGGGCTTGTCGCTTATGTGGCCGCCTGGGGGATCCTGTTGTCCACCTATGCCCCAGCGGTTCTGCAGGGGATCTTTAGTGGGAACGCGCCGGTGTTTGCGGGCATGGCTATGGTGGCTGCCCCGATGTGGCTTATTGGCGGCTTGCTGTGGCTCGCAGGCCAGATCGCCAGCGGAACCCCGGCCAGCGAGGTCACGCTGCCTACGCTGGTTTTGACCGTGGGCTTTGCAGCCCAGCTGCTGTTGGGGGTGATGAGCTATCTGCTGCCGAGCACAATCGGTGGCCCACGTCCCGCCGTCAATGCAGGTTTGAGGGCTTTGGATTGGGCTGGGCCTTTCCGCACGGTGCTGCTGAACCTGGGCTTGGCAGTGTGGCTGCTGCCGATTAGTAGCTGGCTGAAGGTCGCGGTATCGGTGCTGACCCTTCTGCCACTCGCTCTCGTGGTGCCACTGATTCCCCGGGCTGTGAAGGCTCAAGGCGCACGCTTGGCCGCCTTCGCGCGCGAGCGCCAGCAGAGAGCGGCCGATCACCCCGAGAACGAAGGCGCAGAGCAGCCCGACGAGGCGACGGCAGGGGTATCACACACCCGCGAGAACCTGGTGGCCAGCACGCGGCGCGGTGGCGTCGCCGAAGTAGCCGCTGCCATCGCGACGATTGCCCTGGTGCTGGCCAGTGGCGCAGCTCTTGGGGGATCCGGTGGTGCCACGAACACTGCTACCGATTCGCAGGTTGCCCCCACAGGCAACACGGTGCGGGTGGAGGTGTCCGCCAAGGGCATGGCCTTCCACCCCGACAGTGTCACCGTAGAACCCGGCGACAAACTCGAACTCGTGCTCACCAACGATGACAAGCAGGACCACGACCTGAAGCTCGCAACCGGGGCCGAAACGGGGCGCGTCTCTCCGGGCGAGACCCGGGTACTGGACGCCGGAGTCATCAGCGCGGACGTGGAAGGGTGGTGCACCATCGCGGGCCACCGCATGCAGGGCATGACCTTCATGGTCCACACCAGCGGGGATGGCGATGCGTCGCAGGCTGCCGGCGGAGGAGCACGATCGGAAAACAACGCCGCAGGTGCCGGTTCCGTCAACGCCGGCGAGGAAGTACCCGATACGCCGCTCGACCCGAGGTGGATGCGGGACCCGGAACTCGCACCGGCGAGCGCGAACCGCACCCACCGGATCACCATCGACGTCCAGCAGGTCCAGGGAACCCCGCACGAGGGCGGAGCCACCCGCGGTTGGTGGACCTTCAACGGCAAACCGATGGGGCCGACCCTGCGTGGCAAGGTCGGGGATACCTTCGAAATCGTGCTGAAGAACTCCGGCACGATGAACCACTCCATCGACTTCCACGCGGGCATCGTCTCCCCGGATGAGCCCATGCGGGACATTGCCCCGGGGGAGCAGCTGATTTACCGTTTCACTGCAGATAACGCCGGGATTTGGATGTACCACTGCGCGACCATGCCGATGAGCTTGCACGTGGCGGCCGGCATGTTCGGCGCAGTGATCATCGATCCGCCGGACTTGGATCCGGTGGATAAGGAGTTCCTGCTGGTGCAGTCGGAGGTCTACGGTCTGGACTCAGACTCGGAGCAGCCGGTGAACGAGGAACTCCTGCAGGCCGCCCAACCGAGCGCGGTGGTGTTCAACGGGCTGGAGAACCAGTACATCCAGTCCCCGTTGCGCCTGGAGCCAGGGCAGCGGGCACGGTTCTGGTTGCTCAATGCCGGCCCGAATATCGCGGAGAGTTTCCATATCGTGGGGACGCAATTCCCGGTGATGTACAAGGAGGGTGCTTACACGGTGCGCAACCAGCCGAGCGGTGCGGGGCAGGCGCTCGACCTTCAGCCCGCGCAGGGTGGATTCGTGGAGGCGGAGTTCCCGGAGGCGGGGACGTACCCCTTCGTCAATCACCGCTTTGTGGACGCCGAACGCGGCGCGACGGGGCATGTTGTGGTGAAGTAGGGGCCATGGCAGCAAAGAAGAAGCACGGCGGTTCCAACCCAGCTGGTGGTACACCGCCGCGGGACACCCGCAACGTCGTCCCGGTGCGCCCGCTCGCTGAGTTCGATGGCCTCCCGGAGGGTTTCGCTCAGGGGGAGGACGTCCCGATCCTCGCGACGAGTGCGTGGGGCGGACCCAAGGGGCAGAAGCAGCAGATCGGGCTGGCAGCCTGGGGCGAGCTGCCCGCGGTGAACGCCGTGGACCCGTTCGTGATCGCCAGCCCGCACGTGCCCAGCGAGGTTCGGCTGCACGTGCGCGGCGAGGTGGGCACCCCGGACTTTAAGGAACCGCGCGAGCCACTGCTCATCGCGGAGGCCGGTGAGGCGCTGGCCGGGGCGGAGGTGCGGCGCACGCTGCTCGGCACGATGATCCATCCGCCCGCGGAGTTGCTCGCTGAGGTGGAAGGTTCGGCGGGGCTGCGGGCCACCATTGAGGCCCTGTGGATCACGGAGGACGGCGACGAGACCGTGACCTGGGCCGTACGCCTGGCCGACGAAGCTACCGACTAAACCCCACCCCGTAGGCTCAATCAGCCACGGAACCCCCGCAGCCAACCGGAACCCGTAGCCAGTCGGGACGCTGCGGGCTGGGCCAACAGTGGTGTCTGCCCCGTGGCGTACCATCGGTGCTATGTCTGAATCCGCACAGAATTCCCAGCTGCAGTTCAATATTCCCCGCCGTCCGCGCCGCCTGCGCACCAACCCGGTGATGCGCGATTTCACGGCGGAGACCAGCCTGAACCCGAGCCAGCTCGTCCTGCCGATGTTCGTCGCGGACGGCCTTAGCGAGGCAAAGCCGATCAGCTCCCTGCCTGGGGTCTACCAGCACACCACCGACTCTCTGCTGCGCGCCGTCGAGGAAGCCGCGGAGGCGGGCGTGGGTTCCATCGACCTCTTCGGTGTTCCGCTGGACGAGGATAAGGACGCCACCGGGTCCGTGGGCGTGGACCCGGAGGGGATCCTGAACAAGAACCTCCGCGCGATCCGCGAGGAGTTCGGCAACGACATCCTCGTCATGGCCGATACCTGCCTCGACGAGTTCACCGACCACGGCCACTGCGGGGTGCAGGGCGAGGACGCCTTCGGCCAGCAGATCGTGGACAACGACGCCACCCTGGAGCAGTACGCCGCCCTCGCGGTCGCCCAGGCGGACGCCGGCGCTCACATCGTTAGCCCGTCCGGAATGATGGATGGCCAGGTCGCGGTCATCCGCGCGGCCCTGGACGCCTCCGGCCACGAGGACGTCTCCATCATGGCCTACTCCGCGAAGTACGCCTCCGCCTTCTACGGCCCGTTCCGCGAGGCCGTCGGCTCCAGCCTGACCGGCGACCGCCGCACCTATCAGCAGGACCCCCGCAACCGCCGGGAATCCCTGCTGGAGACCCAGATGGATATCGACGAGGGTGCGGACATGGTGATGGTCAAGCCCGCGATGCCGTACCTGGACGTGCTGCGGGAGGTCGCGGACATGTCCCCGGTTCCGGTGGCCGCTTATCAGGTGTCCGGTGAATATGCGATGATCAGTGCAGCAGCCCAGAACGGTTGGATCGATCTGGAGCCGGCGATCATGGAGTCCCTGACGGGGATTCGCCGCGCCGGTGCGGACATCATCCTGACCTATTGGGCAACGACCGTCGCGAAGATGCTGCGCGGCTAGCCGAAGGATGTGCCGACAATCCCGCTGATTGTCGGCACGTATTTTCTCCCCACGACCCCTTGATCTGCGATTTATGAGCAATTCTTCTTCTCCCACTCCCTCCGGGCAGTCCCGTCCGCCGCGGCCGCGCGGCCAGCAGGGCCGGCAATGGGAGGCCAGCCCCGATAACGGGCACATCCCCGGCTACCCCAAGCCGGAGGAAGGCGGCCCGGTCGCGCCCGGTTGGAACAACCCTCAGGGGCGGGACAATCAGCGGCAGTCTGGCAATGGCTCTAAGAATCAGGGAAGCCCGAACCCGGGCACGCCCCCGGAGCTGCCGAAGCCACCCAAGGTGGGCCGCCCGGATGGCCTGGCGCCGAGCCTCAAGGGGGCCCCGGAGAACGTCCGCCTGGGCGTGCGCGCCTGGCTGGCGGTCAGCGGCCTGCAGATCCTCTACGCCCTGGTGCAGTTCGCCGCGAACTTGAGCGACGACCGCGACCTGCGGCGCACCGTCACCAAGACGATCGAGGAGGGGGCCGGTGTTCCCGACGAGGTGACGGAGAACGTCTCCATCGACACCCTCGTCCTGGGGACGAATGCCCTCACGACCGCCTGGCTCATCATCGCGGCCCTGATCTGCGCGTGGCTCACGCTGCGCGCCGGGCGAGGCGCGGTGTATTCCCGCATGTTCCTCAACGTGGGCTCGGTCTACCTCATGCTCACCGCGGTGCTGATGAGCCTGTCCTCCGGGCCATCGACGATGGCGGTCGGCTTCGTCCTCGCCCTCGGCGTGCTCAGCATCCTGGCCGGCGTGACCGCGGGCGTGGGCATGTGGTTCATGTCCCGCCCCGGTAACGAGGAGTGGTTCGGCATCCCGAGCCGCGAAGAGGTCGAGCGCTATGCCGAGGAATACGAGCAGGCCCGCCGCGAGCGCGATAAGCACAAGAGTGGAAAGAAGCGTCGCCTCCCCTGGGGGAAGTCCCAGGATGGGAACGCTGATAGCGAAGATAAGGCCTAAGCTGAGCCGATGGCGGGAAAATTCTCCACACCCCAACCCGGGCGGGGCGACGACATCCAGGAACTCGACCTGGCGATCGCGCAGGCCCGCAGCGCGGCCGAAGCGGCCGGCGTGGACGTCGAAAAGTACGACGCCGAAGAACACAGCAACGTGCTCAGCACGGGCAACGGACTTTCGTCCTACGCCTTCCACCTGGAAAACCTGGAGTCGGCGGCGCAGGCGACCTCCTTGGAGTACGAGCTCAACGCCATCGACGGGGTCGAGGCAGTGGTGGTGTACTCCGCCAACATGGTGTGGATCTCCGCGCTGGATAGCGTGCGGCCCGACGAGGTGCAGCGCCACCTCGAGGACGCCGGGATCCGCGGGCATCTCACCGCCTCCTCGCTGCGCCGCCGCGCCACGCGACTGACGAAGCAGGACCCGCGCATCCGGTCCCGCCGCGAATCCGCCCGCGAGCGTGCCATCATGGCCGCCCGGCGCCGCAAGGAGGGTGCGGGGGCGCGCCGCCGTGGGGAGGCCCGCGCCGGTGAGGTGCTGCACACCGCCCGCGAGCTGGTGACCGCCTGGCGGCTCATCATCGCGGTCGTCTTCGGCCTGCCTGTCGTGGCGATGCAGATGATCCCCTCCCTGCAGTTCGACTGGTGGCAGTGGGTGTGCCTGGCGCTGTCCACGGTCGTCGTCGGCTGGTCGGCCTGGCCCTTCCACCGCGCGATGGTCGCCGGTGTGCGCCGCAGCATGTCCGCCCTCGACGGAGCGAGCAGCCTAGCGATCCTGCTGGCCTACGGCTTCTCCGTGCTCTCCCTGATCACGACCTCCGCCTCCGACCCGACGTGGCGGGCCAACACCGTGTGGCTGGCCCGCACCTGGTCGGATCCGAGTTTCGAGGGTGCGATCTTTTTCGACGTCGCGTGCGGCGTGACGATCCTGCTGCTCTTCGGTCGCCTCCTTTCCCGGCGGAACCAGATCCGCACCCGGGCCGTGCTGGCGGTGCTGCAACCGCCGAAGAACGAGCCGATCACCGTCATTCGGAAGAACAAGTCGGAGAAGAAGGTCATCTCCACCGCGGAGATCAGGCGCGGCGACGACGTCCTGCTGGAAACGGGAATGACGTGCCCGGTGGACGGCGAGGTCATCAGCGGCCGCGGCGTCGTGGACATGGGGCCGGTCGGAGGAGTGGACCGCAAGAAGGAGCTCGTGGTCGGCGACCGGATTTACGCCGGGGCGACGAATCACGGGCAGACGCTCAAGGTGCGCGCCTACGCCACTGGCTCGCACACCCGCCTGGCCGCGATGGGGCGCTGGTTCACCCACGCCGCGCAGGACGAGAACCGGATGGCGCAGATCACCAACCGTTCGGCCGGCCTGCTGGTGCCGTGGGCTTTTGCCATCGCGGTGGTGAACTTCTGCATGTGGCTGATCTTCAACGGCTCCCTGGACGCGGCCGTGGCGACCAGTCTTTCTGTCCTCGCGGCGGTGGGGCCGGTGGCGCTGGCCCTCTCCGCGCCTCTGGCCCTGCGTCTGGGCCTGGCTCGGGCGGCGAATTACGGCATGTTGCTGCGCGATAGCGCGACGATCCATCGGCTCTCCGGCGTGGACTCGATCATCTTCAACCGGCTGGGCACGCTCACCCGGGCACCGATGAACGTGGTGAACCTGACGGTCGCGCACGGGGAGCACCCGGAGCTGGTGCTGCGCGTCGCGGCCTCGCTGATGATGGAGTCCGAGCACGCGGTCTCCAAGGCGATCGTCCGCGCGGACCGCGAGACCCGCGACGCGAACTCCGGCTTCGACACCATCCCCGTGTGGCTGGAAACCGGCGAGGTAAAGGTGAATGCCGAGGGCACGTTTGTGGGCTCCATCGACGTCCCGGTTCCGCCGAAGGGGAAGAACTATAAGGACGTGGTGCGCCGCGACCGGCACGAGCTGCCGGCCTCCCCGGAGCTGACGGATGACGAGAACGTCCGTCGCGTCACCGCCCGGGTCTGGCGACCAAAGGACCTGGGCGAGGTGCGCGACCCGCACCTGGCCTCCGCGGCGCTGTCCGGTGGCAGCCCCGTCGTCGTGTCCTGGAAGGGTAAGGACCGCGGCGTCATCAACGTCGCCGATGCTTTTAAGGACGACGCCGCCCTCGCGATCGAGGAGCTGGAATCGATGGGTGTGGAGACGCTGATGATGTCCCGCGACATGTACCCGGTTGCCCGCCACCTGGCGGATTCCATCGGGGCGTCTACCGTGCTGGCCGGCGTGGTGCCGGGTAAGAAGGCCAAGGCCGTGCGCGGCGTGCATGCCCGTGGGCACCGGGTGGCGATGGTCGGCGACCAGGATTCGATCGGCGCGCTGCGGGTGGCGGATGTGGGCATCCTCATGGGCTCCCCGAGCCGGACGGAGGCCGATAGCGCGGACGTGGTCCTGCTTCGGGACGACGTCATGGCGATCCCCACCCTGATTAACTTCGTCCGCCACGTGCGCAACACCGTGGACTGGAATGTGTGGCTGGCCTGGGCGTATAACGCTATCGCGATCACCCTGGCTGTGGCGGGCGTGATGAACCCGATGGCCGCCACGGTGGTCATGCTGCTGAGCTCCACCGTCATCGAGTGGCGCAGCTCCCGCATCCTGCGGCACAACTACAACGCCGCCACGATGCGGCACACGCACACCTGGCAGGGCTGGGTCGAGCGGCTGCGCAGCCGCCGGGAGCGCCGCCGTCGCGCGGAGCAGCGGGAGCAGTTCGTGGAGAGCGCACGCCTGAACGCCACGGAGGATGGCCGGGAGCTGCAGGAGCACATCACCGGTCCCGGCGTCGCCGGTCGCTAGGGGTCGAGATATTCGCGCGCCGGGGTGAACGGCCACGCCCGGCGCAGTCGGCTTGCTAGGCCAGAGGCCTGCTCGCCAGCCGGGCCCACGGGCCGGCAGGGGTGTCCGGGGCCATCGGTAGGATGAGGGGCATAGTGCATGAAACCCACGAGGATCTTTAAAGAAAGGGCGATGTAGGCGATGGCTTCGACCAACACCAACGTCAACGCGGCAGCCGAGGAGCGCCACCACGAGAGTGCGGCGGCGATGGAGCGGGCACGCCGCTTCATCCCAGGGGGTGTGAACTCCCCGGTGCGTGCCTTCGGCTCGGTCGGTGGAACCTCCCCCTTCATCACCTCCGCCTCCGGCTCCCAGCTGCAGGATGCCGATGGCCTCAGCTACGTGGACCTGGTGTGCTCCTGGGGGCCGATGATCCACGGGCACGCCCACCCGGAGATCGTCGAGGCCGTGAAGTCGACCGCCTCCCGCGGCCTGTCCTTCGGCGCCCCGACCTCCCTGGAGGTCGACCTGGCTGAGGAGATCGTCAACCGCACGAGCGTGGAGAAGGTCCGCCTGGTCAACTCCGGCACCGAAGCCACCATGTCCGCCGTGCGCCTGGCCCGTGGCTTCACCGGTCGCGACAAGATCCTGAAGTTCGAGGGCTGCTACCACGGCCACGTGGACTCCCTGCTCGTCGCCGCCGGCTCTGGCGTGGCCACCTTCGGCCTGCCGGACTCCCCGGGCATCACCAAGGCTGCAGCCAGCGACACCGTTGTGGTGCCGTACCGCGACATCGAGGCCGTCAAGAAGGCATTTGCGGAGAACGAGGGCCAGATCGCCGCCATCATCACTGAGGCCACCCCGGGCAACATGGGCACCGTTTCCTCCATCACCGCGGACGGCACCAGCTTCAACGCCCAGCTCAAGGAGATTGCGCACGCCAACGGCGCGCTGCTCATCGTCGACGAGGTCATGACCGGCTTCCGCGTGGGCTACCAGGGCTGGTTCGGCAAGGACGGCGTGGCCGGCGACCTCACGACCTTCGGCAAGGTCGTCTCAGGTGGCCTGCCCGCCGCCGCCTTCGGTGGCCGCGCCGAGATCATGGACCACCTGGCCCCGGTCGGCCCGGTGTACCAGGCGGGCACCCTCTCCGGTAACCCGGTCGCGATGGCCAGCGGGCTGGCGTCGTTGAAGCTGGCGGACGAGGAGGCCTACCGCACCCTGGACGCCAACGCTGAGCGCCTGATCGGGCTGATTACCGAGGCGCTGGACCGCGAGTCGGTTGAGCACCACATCCAGCGCGCTGGGACGATGTTCTCCGTGCGCTTCGCGGACGGCGAGGGCACGAACTTCGAGGAGATGAAGGCCGCGGAGACTTTCCGCTACCCGGCCTTCTTCCACGAGCTGCTGGACAACGGCATCTTCGCCCCGCCGAGCGTGTTCGAGACCTGGTTCGTCTCCACCGCGCTGACGGACGCGAACTTCGAGCGTTTCGAGGCCGCCCTCGTGCCAGCCGCGAAGGCAGCCGCCGCCGCGGAGGCTTAGGCGCAGGCCGGGTCGGCCGGTAAGCTCGACAAGCATGACAACCATCGTGCATTTGGTTCGCCACGGCGAGGTCCACAACCCAGATCGGATCCTCTACGGTCGCCTCCCCGGCTACCGGCTTTCCGCCCGGGGCGAGAACATGGCTCATGCCACGGCCGCCGACCTGGCCGACCACCACGTCACCCACCTGGTGGCCTCCCCGCTGCAGCGCGCACAGGAGACGGCCCGGCCCTTCGCCGAGAAACTCGGCCTGGAGATCCAGACCGATGAGCGGGTCATCGAGGCGGGTAACGACCTCGAAGGTCTGCATATCAAGGGGGTGCGCTCCGCGCTGTGGAACCCCAAGCGCTGGCACATGCTGCGCCGCCCGGCCGAGCCGAGTTGGGGTGAGCCCTATACCGAGATCCGCGACCGCATGTGGGAGGCCGTGGAATCCGCCCGCGCTGCCGCCCGCGGCTCCGAGGCCGTGATCGTGAGCCACCAGCTGCCGATCGTGATGATCCAGCGCGATGTGCGCGGCCAGAAGCTGGCCCACAACCCGGCCGCCCGCCAGTGCAACCTCGCCAGCGTGACCTCCCTGATCTTCGAGGGCAAGGAGCTGGTGGACATGATCTATTCCGAGCCCGCAGCCGATATTTAACGGGTCGCAACCCGAGCGAATAGCAGCAGAAAGGTAGGCCCCATGTCGCGACGAGGCGCCCATCTGAGGAGCACCCGTCCCAATCTCCGCTCGCGCAGCCGCGCCGCACTGGCCGCGCTGCTCGCCGCCGCCATCTCCCTCGGCGGGCTCACCGCCTGCGGGGAGGGCGCGACCGGCGACGACGCCGTCGCGGTCGGTGGCACCTTCGAATTCGTCTCCCCAGGCGGGCAGACCTCCATCAGCTACCCGCAGGAGGAGCGCAAGGAAGTCGCCAACCTCACCGGCGAGTCCCTCATGGAGGAAGGCGAGCAGATCAACCTGGAGGACTACGCCGGCAAGGCCGTCGTCCTGAACACCTGGGGCCAGTGGTGCGGACCGTGCCGCTCCGAGGCAGATGACCTGGAGCGCGTCCACGAGAAGCTGGTCAAGCGCGGCGACGGCACCGTCCTGGGCATCAACGTCCGCGATCCGTCGCGGGAGAAGCCGAAGAACTTCGTGCGCACCTACGGCATCACCTACCCGTCCATTTACGACCCACCGTTCAAGTCCGCGCTGCGGCTGGGCGGTATCCCGGCGTCCGTCATCCCGACGACGATCGTGCTGGATAAGCAGCACCGTCCGGCGCACATCTTCCTCAAGGAAGTCACCGACGATGAGCTGTGGAATGTCTTGGAGCCCATCCTCGACGAGGAAGACGGCGCCGGGGACGGGGAGGGTGCTTAAGTGCTGAGCCCGGAGCAGGCTGTGTTGACCCTCGCTGCGGGGGATATCGGCCAGCGTTTCGCGGATACGGTCTCCGCCGGTCCGCTGGTTCTTGCGATGCTGGCGGCCGCGCTGGCGGGCCTGGTCTCCTTTGCTTCGCCGTGTGTGATTCCGCTGGTGCCGGGCTATATCTCTTATCTCGCTGGCGTGGTCGGCGCGGACACCGAGTTCACCGAGCAGGGCACGAAGGTCGCGAATAAGAGGGGACGCGTGGGCGCTGCGGCGCTGCTGTTCGTCGCCGGTTTTACCGTGATCTTCCTGCTCGCCGCGGTGACGGTCTTTGGCCTGATCAGCACCCTGATGATCAACCAGCAGCTGCTCATGCGCATCGGTGGCGCGGTGACGATCCTCATGGGCGTGGTCTTCATGGGCTTCATCACCCCGCTGCAGGCCGACACTCGCATGGCGCCGAAGCGTTGGACGACCCTGGCGGGTGCCCCGCTGCTCGGCGGAATCTTCGCGTTGGGTTGGACGCCCTGCCTGGGCCCGACGCTCGCGGCGATCATCTCCGTCTCCACGGGTACCGAGGGCACGACCGCCGCGCGCGGGGTGCTGCTGATCATCGCCTACTGCATCGGCCTGGGGCTGCCTTTCATCTTGCTGGCTCTGGGGTCGCGCCGGGCGCTGGCAGGTGTTGGCTTCCTGCGCCGCCATTCGCGCCGCATCCAGGTGGTCGGCGGCATCTTGCTGGTGATTGTTGGGATTTTGCTGCTCACCGGGCAGTGGGCAATATTTGTGGAGTGGATCCGGGACGCGTTCATCAGTGATACAACGCTGCCGATCTAACGGGTGCGTAGAGCGTGTGCGCGAACAATGTGAAAGGGCATTTTCATGACTGAGCACAAGGCCGGTACGAAGCCAGGCGGCGGGAAGAACCCCGCTCGGCTGATCCTGGCTTTGCCCAAACGTGCCTGGCAGTGGCTCACCAAGATGAAGACGGCGCTGGTGCTGCTCTTCCTGCTCGCCCTCGCCGCGATCCCCGGCGCCCTGCTGCCGCAGCGCTCGCTGAACCAGGACAAGGTGGCCGACTACATCGCCGCCAATGGCAAGACCGCAGAGGTCTTCGACAAGCTGGGCCTATTCGACGTTTTCAGCTCCTCGTGGTTCATGGCGATCTACGTGCTGCTGTTCATCTCGCTGGTGGGCTGCATCCTGCCACGCAGCTGGGATCACTACCAGGCGCTGCGCTCCACCCCGCCACGGGCGCCGAAGGTGCTCAAGCGGATGCCGAATCACATCTCCGGCACCGTGGACACCGAGCCGGAGGCGATGAAGCAGCTGCTGCGCCGCGAGTTCAAGGGCTGGCACATCGCGGAGACGTCCGCTGAGGACGACCGCGCGGGGCGCTGGTCCATCTCGGCGGAGCGCGGCTACCTGCGCGAGTTCGCGAACCTCGTCTTCCACCTCGCCCTGGTGGGCATCCTCGTGGCCGTGGGTGTTGGCCGTCTCACCTACTACGAGGGCCAGGCGATCGTCATCGCCGATACGGAGAACTCCGAGTTCTGTAACTCCGCGGTCGGTAACTTCGACTCCTTCCGTCACGGGCAGCTCTTCGACGGCACCGGCCTGCACCCGTACTGCATCAACGTCAAGAACTTTAAGGCGGAGTACCTGCCCAACGGGCAGGCAGTGGACTTCCAGTCGGACATTGATTACGCCGTCGATGACGCCGCATACGAGCCGCACGAGGAGTGGGAGAAGACCACCCTGAAGGTCAACCACCCGCTGCGCCTGGAAGGTGACCGCATCTACCTGCAGGGCCACGGCTACGCGCCGACGTTCACCATCAAGTGGCCGAACGGCGAGACGGTGACGGAAACCACCCAGTTCCGTCCGGACGACCAGATCAACTTCCTCTCCTCTGGAGCGATGCGCTGGGACCCGCCGGCGGACATGTTCGACACGGAGCTGGAGCGGCGCAATAACCAGGTCGCCATCCAGGGCCTGTTCGCGCCCACTGCGGAGTTCACCGGTGAGAAGGGTGCGCTGCTGACCTCTCGCTACCCGGCGATGACGGACCCGGCGGTGGCCATCGACGTCTACCGCGGCCAGACGGGCCTGGACGCCGGCACCGCGCAGTCCATCTTCTCCCTGCACCCGGAGCAGATGCACAATGGCCTTCTGGAGAAGCTGGACCGCGTGAACCTGCGCGTCGGCGAGAAGGTCACCCTGGACGACGGCACCGAGATCACCTTCGACGGCGCCAAGGAGTTCATCAACATCCAGGTCGCCCACGACCCGAGCCTGTACTGGGTATTCATCTTCTCCATGCTGATGCTGGGATCCCTGGTGGTGTCCCTGGCGATTAAGCGCCGCCGCCTGTGGGTGCGCCTGGCGCCGCGGGAGGACGGCCAGCCGGGGACCGTGGTCGAGATCGCGGGCCTGGCGCGCACCGACTCCGCCGGTTGGGGTACGGAATTCAACCGCACCGCGGAGCGCATCCTGGGCCTCGAGGAGGAGGACCTGGACGATGAGCACAGCGTTTCCAGCGGTAGCTGGGAGGAGGATTTCGGCGACGGACTTGACGAACAGCTCCGCGATCGCTAAATCGTTTTTGCTGGTCGCTGCCACTATCCGGCGCCGCTGGAGTGTTGGATTTCCCGCTAGCCGGGGATAATCTTAGATGTGCAAGAGATGCGCCTTGGTCGGCGCATGCCTTTAGTCCGTTGAGGAATCGAAAATAATCCATGCAGATTAATCAAGATCTCGCGCAGTTTTCTGACCTGGCGTACAAGACCACGGTGGTGCTGTACCTGCTCGCCCTGGCGGTGTCCCTGTTCTACTACGGGCTGGTCCGCCTGGCGAACGACGCCCGCCGCGAGCGCGCCCGGGTGCTGAAGAACGAGGCCACGCCGCAAGAGTCGAAGCGTCGCCAGAAGGTGGCGGTGGGTGCTGGCGCATCCGGTGCGGACGCCACCGACGTCGCTGCCAATGAGGTGGGGGACGACGGCGTGGCCGACGTGTCCGGTATCGCGACCTCCTCCCTGGACGAGGCGGACCTGCCGGATAGCTTGAGCGCCGAGACAATCCTGCAGCGCGTGAAGCGCGCGGACACCTTCGGCGGGATCACCCAGGCGCTGGTGTGGCTGGCCATCGCCGTGCACGCCGCATTCCTGGTGCTGCGTGGCATGTCCGCGAACCGCTTCCCGTGGGGCAACCTCTTCGAGTACGTCGCGGTCGTCACCCTGTTCGCCATGGTGGCCGCGGCCGTGGTGATCAACCGCCGCTCGATGCGCGTGATGTGGCCGTGGGTGCTGACCCCGGTGACCCTGCTGCTGTTCTACGGTGGCACGAAGCTCTACGCGGAGACCGCCCCGGTCGTCCCGGCCCTGCAGTCCAACTGGTTCGTCATCCACGTCTCCACCGTCTCCATCGGTGGTGGCATCGGCCTGCTCTCCGGCATGGCTTCCCTGATGTACCTGCTGCGCCGCTGGCACCCGAAGGGCCAGGAGAAGGGCTTCTTCGGTGCCATCGCCTCCCCGCTGCCGGATGCCTCCAAGCTGGACGCCCTGGCCTACCGAAGCGCGATCTGGACCCTGCCGATCTTCGGTCTGGGCATCATCTTCGGCGCGATCTGGGCGGACGCCGCCTGGGGCCGCTTCTGGGGCTGGGACCCGAAGGAGACGGTCTCCTTCATCACCTGGATCCTCTACGCCGCGTACCTGCACGCCCGCGCAACCCCGGGCTGGCGTGGCACCAAGGCTGCCTGGATCAACGTCATCGCTTTCGCGACGATGGTCTTCAACCTCTTCTTCATCAACATGGTGGTCTCCGGCCTGCACTCCTACGCTGGCCTGAACTAAACCACCGCCTAGAAACCACGCTTGGAGTGTGACGCTTCCTCGTGACCGCTCAAACCGCTGACCAAGCGGCAGCGCCCCACCGCCGGTTGACCCACGTGCTGGTCACCGGCGGTGCCGGTTTTATTGGGGCGAACTTCGTCCACCGCACGCTGGCCACCCGCCCGGATGTGCACGTGCACGTCGTGGACGCGATGACTTATGCCGCCAATCCGCTGAACCTGCGCACCACGGACGGTACCCCGTTGGAGGATGCCTATCCGGGGCGTTTCCGATTCACGCAGCTGGACCTCGCGGACCGGGATGCGGTGCTCGCCCTGGTCGACGAGGTCGCCGCCGAGGTTCCGGACGCCGACGCGCTGGCCATCGTCCACTTCGCGGCGGAGTCGCACAACGATAATTCCCTGCTGGATCCGGCGCTGTTCGTGCGCAGCAACGTGGATGGGACGGTGCACCTCGCCGAGGCTGCGGTGCGTCACGGTGTCTACCTGCACCACGTCTCCACTGATGAGGTCTTCGGGGACCTGGCACTGGACGATCCGCAACGCTTCACCCCGACGACCCCGTACCAGCCCTCCTCGCCCTACTCGGCGTCCAAGGCGGCGGCTGACCACATGGTGCGCGCCTTCGTCCGCAGCCTGGGGCTGAAGGCCACGATCAGTAACTGCTCGAATAACTACGGTCCGCGCCAGCACCCGGAGAAGTTCATCCCGCGTCAGATCACCGGCCTGTTGCAGGGGCAGCGGCCGCGGCTGTATGGCAAGGGGGATAACGTCCGCGACTGGATCCACGTCGACGACCACAACGACGCGGTCTGGGCGATTATGGACCGCGGCGAGCTGGGGCAGACGTACCTGATCGGCGCGGACGGGGAGCGCAATAACCTGCAGGTCGTGCGGGACCTTTTGGCGGCCTTCGGCCGGGAGCCGGATGACTTCGACTGGGTGAGCGACCGCCCCGGGCACGACCGCCGCTATGCGATCGACCCGTCCTCGATGCGAGGTCTGGGCTGGCAGCCGCGGTATACCGACTTCGCCGCGGGCCTGGCGGCGACGATCGATTGGTACCGCGAGAACCAGCAGTGGTGGGAGGACACCCGCACGGCGGCGGAACGCCGCTACGGCCAAACGGAAAAGCTGCTGGGATAGAAAAACCCCGCAAGCCACGAGCTTGCGGGGCAGGTAGCCGGTGCGCTTTAGAGCTCGGCGTCCGCGAGGTTACGGGGGGTGCGCAGCAGCGCGATCACGGAGATCAGGCAGATCACCATCAGGTAGATGCCGACCGTCCAGATCATCCCGGTGCGGTTGAAGAGCATCTGGGAGATCATCGGTGCGAAGGCACCACCCAGGATGGAGCCCAGGGCATAGGCCACGGACACACCGGAGAAGCGCACTTCGCGGGGGAACATTTCCGCGTAGAGGGCGGACTGCGGGCCGTAGGACAGCGCTAGGCCCGGGATGAACAGCAGCATGCCGATGCCGAAGATCCACAGCGAGCCGGAGTCGATGAGGAACCACACCGGCACCGCGATCACGATGAGCATGCCGTAGCCCCAGAGGAAGGTCTGCACCCGGCCGATGCGGTCGGAGAGCCCGCCGGAGTACATCGTCAGCACGATCCACGCCAGGGCGGCGACGACCACCCAGAGGAACACGCTGACCTGATCGTGGCCTAGCTCCTTCGTGGCATAGGAGCCCATGAAGGCGATGATCATATAGCCGGAGGCGTTGTTACCGGAGAAGATCAGCGCCGCGCGGATCACGAGACGCCAGTGGTCGCGCAGCAGCACACCCAACGGGGCGCTGGACTCGGCGGCACGCTCCCGCATTTCCTGGAACACCGGGGATTCGGCGACCTTGGCGCGCACGATGACGCCCACGATGACCAGCACGAAGCTCAGCAGGAATGGGATGCGCCAACCCCAGTCGAGGTAGGCTTCCTGCCCAATGATCGCGGTGATGGCCAGCAGCACCACGGTGGATAGCGCCAGGCCGGTGGGCACGCCGATCTGCGGGTAGGCGCCGAAATGGCCGCGGCGGCCCTTCGGTGCGTGCTCCACGGCGAGCAGCGCGGCCCCGCCCCACTCGCCGCCCGCGGACAGGCCCTGCAGGATGCGCAGGAAGACGAGCAGCAGGGGAGCGGCGATGCCGATGGCGGCGTAGGTCGGCAGCACACCGATCAGGGTGGTGGCCATACCCATGAGGATCAGGGTGCCCGCGAGCACCTTCTTGCGCCCGATGCGATCGCCCAGGTGGCCCGCGATGGCGGCGCCGAGCGGGCGGAAGAGGAAGCTGATGCCCAGCGATGCCCAGGCGAAAACCTGCGCGAGGCTGGGGTTATCGCTGCTCGCGGGGGCGAAGAACTGCGTACCGAACACGAGGCCGGCGGCTTGAGCGTAGATGAAGAAGTCGTACCACTCGATCGTCGTGCCGACGAGGGTGGCGCCAAGAATGCGCCGGTCTTCTGAACGGTTGGGAGAATCCATGCGCTGAAAGTTAGCAAAGGCTAAACACTTCGGAGAGGTTATGGAAAAATTCGCGCGTGCGACAACCCGGGGGCGCTGCTTGGCGCGCACCGCACCGGCTGTCTGTCCGGGCTGGACGCTAAAGTATGGGCTATGAGTACCGCAGAGCTGCCTGTTGACTTGCGTCCCCTGGACTCGGCCACCGAGCCAGCCATCGTCGACCTTCCGATCGCCGGCGCCTGGCTCTTCGCACCGCGGGTTTTCGGGGACGCTCGCGGCAGTTTCCACGAGGGCTTCCGCGCCGCGCAGTTCACCGAGCACCTGGGCTACCCCTTCGACGTCGCGCAGGCGAATGTCTCCCGCAGCAGCCGGGACGTGGTGCGGGGCATCCACCTGGCCGAGGTGCCACCGGGGCAGGCGAAGTTCGTCAGCTGCCTGGCCGGGGAGGTTGTGGACGTGCTGGTGGACCTGCGGGTCGGTTCCCCGACCTTCGGCAAGCACGTCAAGATCACCCTCAGCGAGGAGAATAACTACGCGGTGCACGTGCCGATCGGGGTGGGTCACGGCTTCGCCGCCCGCTCCGAGACCGCGGTGCTGAATTACCTGGTCACCGAGGCCTATAACCCGGATCGAGAGTTCGGGGTGGATCCCTTCGACCCGGAGTTGGGCATCGACTGGGGTGTGGAGCGTACCGATGCGGTTCTTTCCGATAAGGACGCCTCCGCCCCGGCCCTCGCAGAGGTTCACGCGCGCCTGGCTGATTGGCAGGAGGCACGTGGCTGGGAGCAGCAGCTGCGCCGGGAGTGGTCCGAGGCTCTCGATTTCGCCGATAGCTACGGCGAGCACGGGGAGGGCTAGATAATCATGCGCGGAATCATTCTGGCCGGTGGCACCGGTTCGCGGCTGTGGCCCATCACCTTCAGTGTGTCCAAGCAGCTGGTGCCGGTCTACGACAAGCCGATGATCTACTATCCGCTGTCCACCCTGATCCTTGCGGGGATCACCGAGATTCTCGTGATCACCACGGAGCGCGACGAGCGGGCCTTCCAGGAGCTGCTGGGGGATGGCAGCCGCTTCGGCGTGAGTATCGAGTACGCCACGCAGGAAGCCCCACGCGGGTTGGCGGAAGCCTTCATCATCGGTGAGGAGTTCATCGGCGACGAACCGGTCGCGCTGGTGCTGGGCGACAATATCTTCTACGGCTCCGGCCTGGGCACCCAGCTGCGCCGCTTTAACGAGCCCGACGGCGGGGTGATCTTCGGCTACGCCGTCGCCGATCCAACCGCCTACGGGGTGGTGGATTTCGACGAGACCGGGAAGGCCATCTCCATCGAGGAGAAGCCGGCCAAGCCGCGCTCCCCATATGCGGTGCCGGGGCTGTACTTCTATGGCCCGGACGTGGTGGAGATCGCCAAGCAACTTCAGCCCTCCGAGCGCGGTGAGTTGGAGATCACCGGCATCAACCAGGCCTATCTGGAGCAAGGCCGCCTGCACGTGGAGGTGCTGCCCCGCGGCACGGCCTGGCTGGACACCGGCACGATCGACGACCTCAACGGCGCCAGCGACTTCGTCGGCGCGATCGAGAAGCGGCAGGGCTTGAAGGTCGGCTGCCCAGAGGAGGTCGCGTGGCGCATGGGGCTGATCAGCGACGAGCAGTTGCGGGATAATGCCGACGCGCATGGGGCCAGCCCCTATGGTCAATACCTGAGGCAATTGTGCGCTCAGGCGGAATGGGAAAAGTGAGGCAACGAGAGTGACAGAGCAGCAGGACGGCTTTTCTTCTGGGAACTTCCAGCCCATCGGCAAGCTGAGCGCGAAGGACATCCGCACCGGCAACATCGACCGGGCGGACGTGGCGCACGACTACAGCCGCGAGGACCTGCGCCCGGAGACCCTGCCGATCTTCATCAAGCTGATCTGGCAGGACCTGGCCTGGGAGAACATCCTCCTGCCGAAGCAGGGCATGGACCACGCCGTCATCTTGCTGGAGGGGGTACGCAGCGACGAGGGAGAGTTCGCGGACATGGTCCCGAACCGCGTCATCGTCCGCGCACCCTACACCGAGGCCTACCGCCTGCAGGCCTCCCGGGAGTCCGGGGTGATCGCGGCGCTGGGGCACCGCTCCAACGCCCGCCTGCCGCAGACGGTGCGCCAGGCCCACGTGCCGCGCCGCTTCACTGGCAACCAGCGGCGTATCCGGGTGACTCTGCTCTCCGTCATCGACGGCACCCCGTTGGACGCGAATGTCTGGCAGCAGATGAACGCGGAGCAGCAGGAACTCGTCATCGAACAGCTGGGCAGCCTGCTGGCGGCGATGCACACGATGAACTCCAGCCTCCCGCCGGCCAGCAACCTGGAGAGCTGGTGGGCCGACGGCCCGGGGCAGAGTGACGCGACGGGCGTCCACGAGGTCGGCGGGGTGCCGATCAGCCCGGCCACCGAGGGGGCGCAGCACGGGCTGAACTACACGGAGCGAACCCTGCCGGGCAAGCACGAGGTGATGCGCCACCGCATGGTCGAGGTGCTGAAACCCGAGCTCTCCGCGGCGGAGTACGCCCGCGCCGAAGGCATCATGGCCGAGGTGGACGACATGCTAGCCCGCACGGACCTGCGGCGCTGCTTGACCCACGGTGACCTCTCGCGGGAACACCTGCTGTGGCTGCCCGACCAGGGCGTGGGCGTGCTGGACTTCTCCGATATGACCGTGGGGGACCCGGCGCTGGACTACGCCCACTTCGAGACGATCGCGCCGGGGCTGACGAAGCGGATCTTCGACCACGCCGGGGTGGCCGCGGAGGACGTGGCAGACCCGCAGGTGGTCTTCGAGGATGAGGACCTGCTGGAGCGGGCGAAGCTCTACAAGCGCTGGGATAACCTGTTCCTGCTCATCGACCACTACCGCACGGGGCGCTCCCCGCGGGTGGAGATTTAACGCGGCCGGGCCTAGTCCTGGGCAGGCGGGTCCTGCTGGTCCTCGTCCCGCTGGCGGCGGAGGCGCTCCCGCTTCTCGCGCTCGGCCTCTTCCTCGGCTAGGCGTTCCTGCTCACGGCGCTTCTTGAAGCGTTCCTTCTCGATATTCCACAGGAAGTCCGGGTCGTCGTCCGGGCCCTTCGCCCGCGGCTGCTGATCGAGCTGCTTATTCTGCCGGCGGCCCAACTGGCCCACTGAGGAAGAATTGCCGCTGCCCGGCCCGAAGGCCTTCCACAACATCACGAGCGTGATGATGACCAGGATCAGGATAATGAGGCGACCCAAGGGTGCGATTCTCCTTCAAGGCATAAAAATCGGCGTAGTTTCTCCCCTCGACTCTAGCCACCTCACGGGCTCGGTGGGTAGGAGAAAAGTGGCGGGAATACGGTGGCGGACCGGGGTGACGTCCTAAAAATAAAGCGCAATTGGTGCCCAGCGAAGCAGTGACCGTAGGCTGGACGGCGTGACTAATAAGCAGAATCCGCAAGACCCATCCCAGGTTGAACCAGCGCTGCCGGGGCCACCCGGGCAGAAGCCGAAGCTCGGCGCGAAGGCCTGGCGGGATGTTTTGCTATACGGATTCCTGCGGCTGGTGCTGTTCCTGGTGCTGACGTTCGTGATCCACTCGATCGTGATCCTGCTGGGGATGGCGAACTTCTTCCCGCTGCTGATGAGCGCGCTGCTGGCGCTCATCCTCGCGCTGCCGCTGTCCATGATGATGTTTAAGAATCTGCGGCTGCGCGTGACCGCGCAGATGGCGGAGTGGGATTCCGCGCGGCGCGAGCATAAGCGCCAGCTGCAGGAGCAGCTGCAGGACCGTCTGCACGACTAGAGCGGCGAGAATCAGCGGGGGCGGCCGAGGGACATGTGCTACGGCTGGAGCTGCGCAGGTGAGTGCGCAGCGGGGGAGCAGCGTCGGCGTGAACTAGATGGTTAGATAAACGCTGCGACCAGCATCATCACCGACCACAGCAACATGCCGCGGCCGGTGAGCCCCAGTACCGGGATCAGGCCCTTGCCCTGCGCGCCCTTGCGCACCGGCCCGGAGGCCAGCACCCACAGCGGCACTGCCAGCAGGCCCAGCAGGGCAGCGAGCTGACCGAGTGCCAGCGCGATGGTGAGCACCACGGAACCGCCGACCAGGCTCAGCCACAGCGCGCGGGTGCCCGCGTCCCCCAGGCGCACGGCGAGGGTGATCTTGCCGGTGACCGAGTCGGTGGGGATGTCACGGAGGTTATTGGCTAGGTTCACGGACGAGGAGAGCGCGCCGATCGTCACAGCCAGGCCAAGCCCGCGCCAGGTGATCTGCCCGGACTGCGTGAACTCCGTGCCCAGCACCGCGACCAGGCCGAAGAAGATGAACACCGCGACCTCGCCCAGACCCCGGTAGCCATAGGGGTTTTCACCGCCGGTGTAGAACCAGGCGCCGGCGATGCAGGCCGCGCCGACGAGGATCAGCCACCAGGCGCTCAGCAGGCTGAGTAGGATTCCGGCGACCCCGGCCACGCCGAAGCAGGCGAAGGCGGCGTACTTCACGAGCTTCGGCTCCACCAGGCCGGAGCCGGTGAGGCGCAGGGGACCGGAGCGGTCGTCGTCGGTGCCGCGGATGCCGTCGGAGTAGTCGTTCGCGTAGTTCACGCCGATGATCAGCGCGAGCGCGACAACGAGGGCGAGTAGCGCCCGCGGGAAGGACGCCCCGCCGGTGGTCACCGCGGCTGCTGTTCCGGCCAGCACCGGGGCGATGGCGTTAGCCCAGGTGTGCGGGCGGGCGCCCTCGAGCCAATCGGCGGCGGTGGCGGTGTTGGTGGCAGACATACGCGGTGAAAAACCTTCCTTCGGGCAGGGGGCGGATGCAAACTGTTTACTCTACTCGCTTGGGCGCGGGGGCTATGTCGGGGCTGCTTCAGCACGCGGGACGGGCGCGTGACGTGGGGGGGAATCGGTGGTTATTTCGCCCTTTACGGTGGGAAAGGGGGTGACGGGGGTAGGTGAAAAGGCCCTCGGGGAGAGGTTTTCCACGGGTAAGTTGTGTCCCAAATACAAATGGGTGATTGTTATGCCATGAGAAAAACTGTCATTTCGCTGGCAGCGGCGCTTGCCGTGCTGACCGGCGGCCTCACCCCAGTCGCCCAGGCGGCTCCTGCTTCGCCTGCGGCTCTCATTCAAGCCAATGAAGACTCGACGAACACTAACAACACCGAGGGCCAGTCCGGTCTGTTCGGCTCCTCCTCGAGCCAGGGCAACACCGACGACACCACCACCGGGTCCGGGGGATCCTCCTCCGAGGATGAGGAGAAGGAAGGGCTCTCCAAGGGCGCGATCGCGGGCATCGTCATCGGCAGCATCGCGGCCATCGCTGCGGTTATCGGCGGCGGCCTGTGGGCGATCCAGGCTGGCATGGTGCCCAACCCGCTGCCTGGCATCATCCCGGGCCCGGCACCGGCGCCGAAGCCTGCCCCAAAGCCGGCTGCGAAGCCAGCCGCTAAACAGGCCCCGAAGCAGGCGGCAAAGCCGAAGCCGGTACCACAGCGCGCTGCCCCAAAGCCAGCGCCGAAGCGAACTGCGCCGAAACCTGCGCCGCGTCCGGCACAGTCCCGCTACTACCAGAACTGCCGTGCAGTATGGAACGACTTGGGCCGCCCGATCCGCCGCGGCGAGGCGGGCTACGCTTCCCACCTTGACCGTGACAACGACGGCGTCGGCTGCGAGCGTCGCCCCCGTTAAAACTCTGTACTCCGTTTCCTCATAGCCCTGGCCCGTGTGGCCAGGGCTTTTATTATCTCGCTTAGTATGGCGCTGCCTCGCCGTGATCGGGATCATCCGTAGGGTGGGGCCATGAGCAGTATTGAGCGCAGGATCGCGATCATCGGGGCCGGGCCGCGCGGAATTTCCGTGCTGGAGCGGATTGTGGCCACCTACCGGGAGCTGGCGGAGCAGGGGGCGGCACCCGAGCGCCTGGCCGTGGCCGTGGTGGACGACGTCCAGCCCGGTGCGGGACGCATCTGGCGCACTGACCAGAACTTCGACCTGTGCATGAACACGCTGGCCGACGCGGTGACCTTGTTCCCGGAGCCGGGCTCCAGCGTGGCATCCCCGGTTTTCGAAGGCCCGACCATGTACGAGTGGATCATGCTGCTTCGCGGCGAGGAGCTGGGGGAGCAGCGCGACCCGCGTGGGGCGAAGGCAGCGCTGTTTTCCCGCCACCCGGTCCAGCCCCTGGACCACCGGGCGCAGAACATCCAGCAGGCCGAACCGAATACGCACCCGCCGCGGGGCCTGTACGGCGAGTACCTGCGTTGGGTCTTCTCCGCGGTGCTGGGCATGGTACCCGAGGCCATCGAGGTGACGGTGCACCGCTCGAAGGCGGTGGGCATCGAAGCAGCGGCAGACGGCACGGACACCATCGAACTCGCGGACGGCACCCGCCTGCATGCGCACGCGACGGTGCTCGCCCTGGGCTGGTTGGATACGGAGCTGGCCCCGGAGGAGCAGGAACTCGCGGTAGCTGCAGACAAACACGAGCAGCTGGAGTGGGTTGCGCCGAATAACCCGGCTGATCAGGACTTCTCTGCCATCCCCAGCTGGGAGGAGTCCGGCCAGGAGATCCTGATCCGGGGCTTGGGCATGGGATTTTTCGACGCCATGTCCATGCTCACGCTCGGCCGTGGCGGGGCCTTCATACCGGACGCCACCGCGCCAGCGGGATTGCGCTACCAACCTTCCGGGCGGGAACCGCGGATCCTGGCTATGGCGGGCCGTGGCTACCCGCATCAGCCCCGCCCGGAGTTCTCGGGAATGCCGCCGCGCGCGGAGCTGCGCCGCCTGGACGAGGCGATCGCCCAGCTCGATATTCCGCTGGACCCCAATAGCCTGGACTTCGGGGACACGCTGTGGCCAGCACTGCTGCGCGACGCACAAGATGCCTACTACCGGGTTCTGCTGGCGGCCGAACCTGACGTCCTGACGAAGGTCACCGAGGTCATCGACGACCCGGCCACCGACCCGCTGAACATGCACGAGGACACCCGCCTGGACGGGCTGGTGGACCCGGAAAAGCGATTCAACATCCCCTGGGAGAACGACCCGGTCGCTCGTCTTGAGGACAAGGCGGAGGCAGCGGGCGAGGAGCTGAGCATCGACTCCTTTACCCGGAGCCTGTTCGAACACCTCCTCGGCGACTGGCGGGAGGCGCAGCGCGGCGAGGAATCCCCGGTGAAGATGGGGCTATTCAGCTTCGGGGCGGCGATGAAGCGGATCGCCCTGGTCGACGAGCCGGGGCGGTTCACGCAGGCCTCCCGCGAGGAGGAATACGCGCTCTTCGGCAGCATCGCCCAGATGGTGAGCGTGGGCCCGCCGGCCTTCCGCACCGCCGAGCTGCTCGCGCTCATCGACGCCGGGCTGGTGCGCTTCCTTGGCGCAAAACCGGAGCTCACCGTGGACGAGGAGGCCCCGGCGTTCCGGGTTAGTTCCGCGACGACGGGGGAGGAGGTGTGCGCGCCTGTGCTGATCGAGGCGCTGATCCACGACCCGGATGTGCGGCACACGGCCTGCCCGCTGAGCAGGCAGTTGCTGGCAGAGTCCCGGATGCGTGCCTGGGCTTGGGGCGATGGCTCCTCGTCTGGTTCCCCGGAGGTGAATCGGGAGACGGGCCTGCTTATTGGCCAGTCGGGTCAGCGCGATCCGCGGGTGCACATGCTGGGCGTGCCGCTGCGGGAGGTGCGGGCTGACATGACGAACTCCCCGAAGGTGGGGGAGGACCCGGTGATCTTCCAGGAGACGGACGCCGCCGCCCGCTCCGCGCTGCGGATCGCAATGTCCCGCTAGGGCGCGGGGCGGATCCGCTGTGGCAGGTGGACGGGGCGCACGGAGGGGAGCGCCAGCGTTCGCGACCCTAAAGCCCCAGGTTGAACACGCCCTCGCGGTAACGCTGGCCCGGGATGGCCCGCAGCAGCTGACGGGTGAAGTCGTGCTGCGGATCGTTGAAGATCTCCTCGGTGAAGCCCAGCTCGACCTGGCGGCCCTTGCTCATCACGCTGACCGTGTCGCTGATCTCCCGGACGACGGCGAGGTCGTGGGAGATGAACAGGTAGGTCAGGTCCAGCTCCTCCTGCAGCTCGTCGAGCAGTTCCAGGATGCGGGCCTGGACGGTGACGTCCAGCGCGGACACGGCCTCGTCGAGAACCAATAGCTCCGGTTCCAGGACCATCGCGCGGGCGATGGCCACGCGCTGGCGTTGCCCGCCGGAGAGCTCCCCGGCACGCCGGTTGGCCAACGCCTCGGGCAGGCTGACCTGGTCCAGCACCTCGGCGACCTTCGTGCGGATCTGGGTCCGTGAGAGCGAGCTGAGGTTTCGCAGCGGCTCGGCGATCGCCGAACCGATGGACTGGCGCGGGTCGAGCGAACCATAGGGGTTCTGGTAGACCATCTGCACCCTGCGGCGCAGCTGGCGCGGATCCTTCTCCGCGAGCTCGCTGATGGCAGCCCCCTCGAGGTAGGCGGTGCCCGCGCTGGGTTCCTCGAAGGCACAGATCATGCGGGCGAGGGTGGATTTGCCGGAACCCGATTGCCCGACGATCGCGTGCGTGGTGCCGCGGGCGACGGAGAAGCTCACACCGTCGACGGCGGTGAATGCCTCTTGGCTGCGGGCGGGGTGGAACCGCTTGCTCATCGAGCTGACGCGCAGCAGCGGGGGAGTGGGCTCCTTGGAGCCGCGTGCCGCGCGGGTGGCGGGGCTCTTGCCCTCGGGCTCCACCTCGCTGCCGGGAGCACCGGTCTCGGGGCCAGCGGTCCCAGGGGTGCTGGCTCCCGCATGCTTCCGGGCCCGCGCCGGCTGATGCACCGGGCTCGTCAGCCCAGGGGCGTCATCGAGCAGTCGGCGGGTGTAGGGGTGCCGCGGATCGCCGAGGATGCGGCCGGTGAGCCCGGCCTCCTTGACCTGGCCGGACTGCATTACCACCAGTTCGTCGGCCCGGTCGCTGGCCACGGCGAGGTCGTGCGTGATGAGCAACACGCCGATGCCGCGGTCCTCCCGCAGCTGGTCGATGAGGTCCAGGATCGTCTGCTGCACCGTGACGTCCAGGGCGCTGGTGGGCTCGTCGGCGATGATGAGGTCCGGTTCGGTAGCCAGCGCGGCGGCGATGAGGGCGCGCTGCCGCATGCCGCCGGAGAGCTCGTGCGGATACTGGTCATAGCGCAGCTCGGGCTGATCGATGCCCACGGCGTCCAGGAGCTCGATGACGGTTGCGCGGCGCTCCTGTGTGCTGGGATTACCCAGCGCCTGGCGGTGGATGCGCAGCACCTCGCCCACCGAGTCGCCGATGGTCTTCACGGGGTTCAGCGAGGTTCCGGGGTCCTGCGGGATGAGCCCGATCTTCAGGCCGCGGACGTCGCGCCACTGCTGCTGCGTGATGCGGTTTAGGTCCTGCCCATTGAGCTCGATTTTTCCGGACGCCGCCGCGTTGGCAGGCAGCAACCCCATCGTCGCCATGGCGGAGGTGGATTTTCCGGAACCGGATTCTCCCACGATGGCGGTGACCCGACCGGGGGCGACGGAGAAGGACACATCCGTCACCGCGTGCACGGGGCCGTGGGCGGAGTTGTACGTGACCGCGAGGTCGGTGACCTTCAGCAATGGGGTGGTCATGAGCGGGCTCCTTCCCGGTCGCGGAGGACGGTGCTGAGGTGGTTGGTCGCCAGGACGACGAGGACGATGGCCAGGCCCGGAAGGACGGTCAGCCACCAGGACGTGGCGATGAAGTCCCGGCCCTCGGCGATGATCAGGCCCCACTCGGGCGTCGGTGGCGGAGCACCGTAGCCCAGGAAGCTCAGGGTGGACAGCTGCAGGATGGCGCTGCCGAACTGGAGGGCCGCCAGCGCGAGCACCGGGGTCAGCGAGTTCGGCAGGACGTGCCGCCACAGCACGGAGGCACGGGTGCCGCCGGAGGCGTAGGCGGCCTCGACATAATCGGAGGACGCCACGCCCAGCACCTCGGAGCGGGCGAGCCGGGCGAACATCGCGACGTTGGTGATACCCACGGCGATGGCCGCGTTGATCGAGCCGTAACCCAGCACGATGATCACCGAGAGGCTAAGCAGCAGGGCCGGGATGGCGAGCAGAACGTCCACGATGCGCATGATCAGCGTGTCCACCCAGCTGCCCTTACCCCCTGTGCTGGAGCCGCGCCGGGCGCGGGAAGACCCGGCGATGACACCCAGCAGGGTGCCGATGATCATGCCGAGCAGAACCGCGACGAGCGCCCCGAGCAGGGACTGCCGGGTGCCCCACACCACGCGGGTGTAGAGGTCGCGGCCGACGGCGTCGGTGCCGAACCAGTGCTCGGTGCTGGGCGGCAGCAGTGGGGCGGTGCTACCGGAGTTCACGGGGTCGCCCGAGGCGAACAGCCCCGGCACGAGTGCCCAGGCCAGTGCGATGACAACGATGAGCCCGGAGACGACCGCGCCCCAACTCGCCTTCCGCGGGCGGGGAAGGTTGCGACCGGTTAGCCGGGAGCGCAGTGGGGACTTAGAGGTCAGTGTGGTTGTCATGGTTTAGCCCCTCCCATTCGTGGTGGCGGGTTGTGCGCTCCGGCTGCGCAGCCGGGGGTCGAGCACCGGGTACAGCAGATCGACGGCCAGGTTGACCAGCACGTAGACCGCGGCGCTGATGACGACGACGGCCATGAGCACCGGGGTATCGCGGTTAGATACGGCGTCCACGGTCATCGCGCCGATGCCAGCGCGGCTGAACACGGCCTCGGTGACCACAGCGCCGCCGATGAGCTCACCGAAGGTCAGCCCGGCGATGGTCAGTGCGGGAAGCATCGCGTTGCGCAGGACGTTGCGCCACAGCACCCAGTGGTGGCTGGCCCCACGGGCCCGCACCACGGTGACGAAGGGCTGGGCCGAGGCGTCCTGAATCCCGCGGAGCAACACCTGGGCCATCGGCGCGGACAGCGGCAGGGCGATGGCGATGGCGGGCAGGATGATCGACTGGGTCGGGGAGGCGTCGATGACGGGGATCCACCCCAGCGTGAAGCTGAACACCTGGATCAGGATGATGCCCAGCCAGAACGGGGGCAGTGCGATCAGCAGGGAGGGGACGCTCGCCAGGGCATTGGCCAGCCAGCGGCTGACACGGTTGTTGCGGCCCGGGGCGGCGAGCGTGGCCAGGGCCAGGGCGATCAGGCTGGCGAGCACGAAGGCCACGAACGCCAGCGCCAGCGTGTTTGGCAGGGCAGCGCCCAGGGCGCTGGTCACGGACTCGCCGTTCATTAGGGAGTTACCGAAGTCCCCGCGCAGCGCCCCGGTCAGGGAGTTGATGTAGCGCACGAGGATGGGCTCGTCGGCGCCGTACACATCGCGCATCTGCTGGATCTGCGCCGGGGAGAGCCCGAGCTCGGGGTCGGCGTAGCGGGTGGCCACGGCGTCCCCAGGAAGTGCGGTGAGCAGGATGAATGCGAGGGTGAAGGTGGCCCACAGCACGAGGATCGCCTGGCCGATGCGGGCGAGGATCTGGCGGCCGGTCATGGCTGGGCCTCCTTTCGGGTCAGGTAGAACCAGGGTCGGCCGATGCTCTCGGCGCGAAAGCCGTGGACGTGTGGGTGCACGCCGAAGACCTGCGGTTCCTCGAAGAAGGGCAGGACGTAGGCGTTATCGGTCAGGTGCTTCTGCACCGCCTTGGAGGCCTTGGCACGCTCTGCCTCGGTGGGCGACTGGGCGACGTCGAGCAGGAGCTGCTGGAGTCTCTCGTCGCCGATGGACTCGTCGGGGTGCATGTTCAGCAGCGCGTTCCGGTTCTCGGAGTAGTACTGGCTTTTAATGACGTCGTAGTCGGCGCGGCCCACCATCGTGAGGTTGAGCTGCACCTGGTTTTCGTCCGTCTGGGCTGCCTTTTGGGCGGCGACGTCGCCGGGGTGCAGCTGCGCGTCGATGCCGACGGCACGCAGTTGTTGCTGCAGCATCGTGACGACCTCCCGGGTGCGGGGTTGCTGTGGGGCGTCGTTGACGACGAGGCGCAGGCGCTTGCCGTCCTTGGTGCGGATGCCGTCCCTACCGACGGTCCAGCCGGCCTCGTCGAGGAGCTGGCGGGCCTTATCCGGGTTGAACTCGTAGGCGCCCTTCTGCTCCTCGTAGCCCTGCGCGGTGTGGGCGAGGGTGGAGGTGGCCAGCGGGTAGGAGTCGGAGAACAGGGTGCGCAGGATCTTCTCGCGGTCCACGCCGGCGATGATCGCCTGGCGCACCCGGATGTCCTGCAGCAGCGGGTGGCGGAAGCGGAAGGCCAGGCCGTTATTCACGCCACTGGTCGGTGCTGCGTGGATGTTGATTCCGGCCTTGGAGAGGTGCTTTTCCTCCGGGGCTTCGATCTGGCGGGCGATGTCCGCCTGCCCGGCCTTCAGCCCACCGACGCGGACGCTGTCCTCCTTGGCGACAACGACGCGCACGGTGTCCAGCTCCGGGCGCCCGGTGTTCAGTCCCCGCTCGGCGAAGACCGGTGGGGCCCAGTCGTAGTCCTCCCGGGCGCTCAAGGTCAGTTCGCGGTTGCGCTTCTCGCCGGTGATGACGAAGGGGCCGGAGCCAATGACCTTGCGGGCCGAACCTGGGGCGAAGCCCTCGTCGGTCATCTCCAGGGAGGAGTTGGCCAGCAGCCCGGCGTTGATGGAGCTGGCGGCCTGTGGGAAGCCGGGTTCGGGCTCGCTGAAGTGAAAGCGGACGGTGGAATCGTCGATGACCTCGCCGCGCTCGTAGGAGCTGATCTGTTCGGAGGCGGTGAGCTTGTTCTCCGTGTTCCCGAGGCCGAAGAGGTCGAAGTTCTTGACGACGTTCTCCGCGTCCAGCGGGGTGCCGTCGGAGTAGGTGACCCCGTCGCGCAGGTGGAAGGTGAACTCGGTGGCGTCCTCGTTGACCTCCGGCAGGTCGGTGGCGATCCACGGGTGGAGCTCGAGGGTGTCCGGGTCCTGCCACAGCAGCCGGTCGGTGATGTTGTTAACCACGCCGCCGTTGGGGTAGAAGCCCGCGGTCGGTGGGTAGAGGTTGTTGAAGGGGAGGGAGTCGAGGTAGGTCAGCTCGGCGGGGTTCTCCTCGGAACCACCTGCATTGCTGCAGGCGGTGAGTCCGCCAACACCGAGGACGACGGCGGTGAGCAGGGTGATCACCGATCTGATGGGGCGCCGGGTACGGCGCCTGGACGTGCCCTCGGTGCGGGGCAAGCCGGGGGACATAAGTATTCCCTCCTATGGATAAAAATGAACAGATCTGTCTATAAGGGGTGAGGGCAAGGGTACCACGGAAAAACCTGCACGATAAGATGGCCTGCATGACCAGCCCAAGGACCATGACCGATTCAACGCCCACCATCGCGATCATCGGAGGTGGCCCGCGAGGTATTTCCATCCTGGAGCGCCTCGCCGCCGATTACCGCCAGCTCGATCCGAGTAAAACCCCCAATCACCTGGATATTCACGTGGTTGACGAGGTGCGGCCGGGGGAGGGGAAAGTCTGGCGCACCGACCAGACCAAGACCCTGTGCATGAACACTCTGGCCGATGCGGTCACCCTCTTCACCGAGCCCGGAGCTACCGTCACCGCGCCCGTGCTGGAGGGGCCGACCATGCACGAGTGGATCATGCTCATTCGCGGCGAAGAGCTCGGGTCGGAGCGGGATCCGCGCGGAAAAAAGACAGATCTGTTCACTCGCCTCCCACTGAGCGTCGGGGGCGAACACGCCTCGCTGACCTCGAATAACGATGGAGCCCAGGCTGCGGAGCGCCTGTCGGACGGGACGGCAGGGACCGGAGAATCCGCCCCCACCGTGGGTACGGGGTGGTCCCTGGCGGAATACGCCGCGGAGATCGCCGATACCCGGCCCGAATCGCACCCCAGCCGTGCGCTCTACGGCGAGTACCTGCGCTGGGTGTTCAGCGTGGTGCTGGGCTTGCTCCCGGAGGGGATTTCAGTGCATCAGCACCTCGCCCGCGCCACCGAGATCGAGGAGGTGCCGGCGGGCTCCGCAACCGGGGCAGGCGCCGGGAACGGCGACGCCGAAGGCCAATCAGCCCGCGACCGCATCACTCTGGACAACGGCACCACGATCCTCGCGGACGCCACCGTGCTGGCCATCGGCTGGGCCGACACCACCCCCGATGCGATGGAGAGCTTCACCGCATCCGCCGTGGATATGCACCCAGCCCTCACCTGGGTTCGCCCCGGCAATCCCGCCGACCAGCAGATCAGCCAGATCCCCTCCTGGGAAGAATCCCAGGAGGAGGTGCTGGTCCGCGGCCTGGGCATGGGCTTCTTCGACCTCATGGCCATGCTCACCATCGACCGCGGTGGGCGCTTTATCCCGGACGCCGAGGCCCGCTCGGGTCTGCACTACGAGCCTTCGGGCCGCGAGCCGAAGCTTGTGGTCTCCTCCCACCACGGCTACCCGTATCAGCCGAAGCCGGTCTTCGGCTCCCTGCCGCCAGCGGCCTGGTTGCCCCGCTTCAAGGCCGCCGTCGCGGAGCTGGATCTCGCACAGATCCCGGCGAACAGCCTGGACTTCGGCGAGACCCTGTGGCCGGCGATCCTGCGGGACGCACAAGGGGCCTACTACCGGGTCCTGCTGGCGGCCGAACCTGACGTCCTAAAGAAGGTCGGTGAGATCATCGACGACCCGGACACCGACCCGTGGCGGCTGCACGAGGACGCCCGCCTGGACGGTCTGGTGCTCAAGGAAAACCGCTTCAACCTGCCGTATCACGCAGACCCCGTCGCGCGTTTCGCGGAGCAGGCCGGGGAGGCGGGCCAGAGCATCGACGAGCTCACCGCGCGCATTGCCGATGGCTTGGCCGCGGACCTCGCCGAGGCACAGTCCGCTCGCGATTCGGCGGTGAAGATGGGCCTGCAGGTCATCGGCTCGGCCCGCAAGCCCGCTGCCGTCGTGGACGAGCCCAGCCGGTTCACCACCGAGTCCCGCCGGGGTGCCTATGCGGAGCTCAAGCGTGTGGGCCAGATGGTGGGCTCCGGGCCGCCGGCCTTCCGCACCGCCGAGCTGCTGTGCCTGGTGGACGCCGGTTACGTTCGCTTCCTGGGCGCGCACCCGACGATGGTGATCGACCCCGAAACACCCGCGTTCGTCATGACCTCCCCGGTGACCCGGGAGGAGCCAGTGGAGTCCCGCACCCTGGTGGATGCGTGGCTGCACAAGCCGGACGTGCGCAGCACCGCCGATCCGCTGAGCCAGCAACTCAAGGATGCCGGCCGCATGCGCACCTGGCTGCGAGGTGATGGCTCTACCTCCCGCGCCCCGGAGGTCGAGCTGGCGACGAGCCGCTTGATTCACGAGGACGGGCAGGTTGATCCGCGGGTGCACATGGTCGGCATCCCGCTGCAGGACATGCGCGCGGATATGACGATTTCCCCCATGCCGCGCACCGACCCGCTGATGCTGCAGGAGACGGACGGCGCGGCAGTCTCCGCGCTGCGGGTGGTGACGGAAAACCGCTAGTTCGCGGCGACGGCCTGGCGGGCGAGCTCCGCGATCGCGATACGATCCAGCTTGCCCGGGCCGGTCTTCGGCAGCTCCGCGACAGCGAATGCGCGGCGCGGGATGAGGTAATCCGCGCAACCGGCCTCCCGCATGGAGGAGCGCACGGCGTCGGTGACCTCCACCGGCTCGCCGGAAGCTTCAGCACCAGCGGTGCGCAGCACGGCGACCACGGCCTCGCCCCAGTGCTCGTCGGAAACACCAGAAACACAGACCTCGGAGACTGCCTCGCCGTCCACGACCGCGTGGGAGCGGGTGGCGTTCTCCGACTGCTCGGGAAGCACCTTCACGCCACCGGTGTTGATCGCGCCGTCGGCGCGGCCCAGCACCCGCAGCGTGTCCCCGTCCAGGGCGCCGATGTCGCTGGTGCGGTACACCCCGAGCTCGGGGAAGCAGTCCTCGTCCTTATTGCGGTAACCGCGGGCGACCATCGGGCCTTCCAGGACGATGCGGCCGGCGCCGTTGGCGTCCGCGTCCTCGATGCGCACGGTCGCGCCCGGCAGCGCCTGGCCGTCGTAGACCATCCCCCCGCTGGTCTCGCTGGAACCGTAGGTGAGGACGTAGTTCACACCCGCCTCGTCCAGCTGGCCGCGGGCCTTATCGCCCAGCGCCGCACCACCGATGAGGACCGCGCCGAAGAGCTTCAGCGCCTCGATACCTTCCTCGGACTCCAGCAGGGAGTGCACCTGTGGTGGGACCAGCGAGGTGTGCAGATCCTCGTGCGGGAAGCGCTTCTTCAGCGCGGCGGCGTCGGCTGCGAAACCGGACACGCTAAAGCCCGTGCCCTCGATCAGCGCGGTGGTCGCGACCGGGGTGAAACCGGCCATCATGCCACGCAGAATCACCTGCAGGCCCGCGATGTGGTGGGCCGGCAGCGCCAGCAGCCACGGGCCCGGCTCCACCTTCAGCTTCTTGCGCAGCACCTGCTCGGTGGCGCGGGCGGAGGAGCGCAGGTTCGCGGCGGAGAGTAGCGCGCCCTTCGGGGTGCCCGTGGACCCGGAGGTGGTGGCCACGAGGGTGCCGGCCTCGACCGGCTCGCCTGCCCGCATGACCTTCTTCAGCTCTTCGCTGGCACCCGCGTCCGGGGAGTCGGCGGCGGGGACCGGAAGGATCGAGCTGCGCCCGTCCAGCACCTGGGAGAGCATGCCGCGCGCGGCCTTGAGGTTTGTCGCAGAGACCTCAAAGGCCTCGAGCGTTGCCATGCCGGTGCCGTCGTCGATCTTCGCGGGGTAAATGAACTTCGAGTGTCCGTCCCCGCGGTCGCCGAAGCGGCCTAGTTCTTGCGTCTCATTATTAGTACTCACCCGTCCGACTCTACTTGGCTGCGTGGCGGGGGTCTCCCGCCTGCGAGGTGTCGCCGCGCTGACCAGCGGTGTACTGCCGGGGCTCACCGTTGAGCGCCGGAGCGTGCGCAATACACTATTGCCCATGCGTCGCCTTGTGTCTTGCCTTCTCTCCCTCCCGCTCGTTGCTGCTGCTGTTGCGGTCCCGCAGGCAAGTGCGGGCCCTATTCAGGACGTCACCCCCACGCCGATCGTGTCCTGCCCTGCCGTGGAGGTCATCACCGCTGCTGGGTCTGGGGACGCCCACCCGGGCGATGACTCGAATATCCCGCGGGGCTTCGTGGTGGGCACGAATTTCAGCAAGCTTGCCGAGCAGCGCTTCGAGGGCGTGCGGAGCTGGCAGCTGCCCTATTACGGCAGCGCAGGCATCGTGGGCAGCAACGAGAAGATCGGCCTGCCGAGGTTCCCGAACTACGCGGCCTCTGCGGCGGATGGCGTCGAGAAAGTACGGGCGCGGATCGATGACGTCTCGGCCGCGTGCCCGGATACCGCGTTCGCGCTCGCGGGATTCTCCCAGGGCGCGCACGTCGCTGGTGATGTGTTGATGCATCTTTCCCCGGAGCAGGCGGAGAAGGTGATCGCGGCGTACCTGCTGGCGGATCCGCGCCGTGGCAGCAAGGATGGCGCCACCCTCATCACCACGAACCACGGGCCGATCTCGGAGCAGCACACGGGCCTGTTGGGCTCCCGCCCGGCGGGGACCTTTGACCGCTACGAGGGCAAGGTGCGCAGCATCTGCAGCCAGGGGGATCCGGCTTGTGACATCCCGCCGGGCGGGCTGCTTGCCACGGTCGGGCAGTGGGCGCAGCAGGCCGACCCGGAGCCCTACGAGGTCACCCCGGTGGTGGCGATGGATTCCATGCTCACCGACGGCAGCTTCCTGATCGCGGTGGCACCGGTGGCCCCGCGGCTGGCGGTCGCCCTGGGGCACAGCGACCCACGTGGCGTCGGCGATGCGCTGCGGGCAGCGGCGGGGAACCCCCGGCTGAACCAGGCCCAGCGCAACACGATGAGCCTCGCCGCCCACGAGGTGCAGGACATGCTGAGCTACCTGAAGGCGAAGGGCTTCGCCACCCACGAGCCGGGGGCGACGGGCAGCACCGCCGTGGACACGACGATCGGGCTGGTGCGCCTGGCCTTAGACCCCGCGGTCGCGGCGACCGTCCCTCAGGCACTCGGGATGTTCGACCGCCACTTCGTCTACCGAGGTGAATCCCGGGCGTTCACCACGATCGACGGGGTGCGGGTGGATGACTGGATCACCGCGGACCTGACCCGCGAGATCGGCAATTACCTGGGCCAGCCAGAGCAGGCGGTGCGCCCGGTTCCTGCCAGCGAGCGCCGGGGTCTGGTTAAGCTCTTCGGGCACGGCCTGTGGAAGCTGCTCGACAAGGTCCTGGGGAACCGCGATCCGGCCGCGCAGCGGGTGTGGGAGCGCTTCGAGCTCTAGCCGCGGGCCGCGGGCTGGCGCTGCGACTATGAGCAGGCGGGTGGGGCCGCCCGCCCGATCTGCTACAGATAGAGCCCAGAGCCACCATGAAGCATTCCGAACCTCAGACCCTGATCGTGAGCGACTCCCAGGCGGATCGCCGCCTGGACAAATACATCCGTTCGCAGGTCAAGGGCGTGCCCGCCACGGTGCTGTTCCGCATGATGCGCACCAAGCAGATCACGGTCAACGGCGCGAAGTGCAAGCCCGACCAGCGCACTGTCGCCGGCGATAAGGTCCACCTGCCCGCCCTCGAGGTCGCTGAGGCGAAGCCGAAGCCCGCGGGGGATCGTAAGGCCGCGGAGCAGCTGGCCCGCAGGCTGTCCCGGCACATTGTTTTTGAGGACGATGATCTGCTCATCGTGAATAAGCCCGCCAACATCGCCGTGCACGTGGGCAGTGGGGTCAGGGCCGGGGTGATCGAGGCGCTGCGCGTGTTGCGGCCGGAGGATAAGGAGCTGGAGCTGGCGCACCGGCTGGATAAGGAGACCTCTGGCCTGCTGATCGTGGCGAAGAATTCGAAGATGTTGCGCCACCTGCAGTCCTTCCTGCGCGAGGGTGGGGAGGATATCCAGCGCTATTACCTGGCGGTGGTCAGTGGCACCGTGAAAAAGTCGGGCAAGCAGGCGCGACGGATTGATGCCCCGCTGCGGAAGACGGGGGCGGCCACGGTGGTGGATCGCCGCGCCGGGCAAGCCGCGGAGACGAAGCTGTGGGTGAAGAAGCCCTGGGGGCGTGCGGGAACGCTCGTGGAGGCTCAACTACTGACCGGCCGGAAGCACCAGATCCGCGTGCATCTGCAGCACTTGGGCCACCCGATCATTGGGGATTCCCGCTACGGGGATAAGGCCGTGAACCAGGCGGCCGCGGAGAAAGGCGTGCGGATGCTGATGCTGCACGCCTCCCGACTGGTGATCCCGCTGTCGAGTGGCGAGGAGCTGGATGTGCAGGCCCCGATGCCCCCGGCGTGGAATAAGCTGCGCGGCTAGCGCCGACCGGCCACAAAATCTAGTAGTAGTACGGGAACTCGTCCCAGTTCGGCTCGCGCTTCTCCAGGAAAGAGTCGCGGCCCTCCACGGCCTCGTCGGTCATGTAGGCCAGGCGGGTGGCCTCGCCAGCGAAAACTTGCTGGCCCATCAGGCCATCGTCGGTCAGGTTGAAGGCGAACTTCAGCATGCGCTGCGCTGTCGGGGACTTCGTGTTGATCTTCCGCGCCCACTCGATCGCGGTGGTCTCCAGGTCGGCGTGGTCCACCACGCGGTTCACGGCACCCATCTGGTGCATCGTCTCGGCGTCGATGGCCTCGCCGAGGAAGAAGATCTCGCGGGCGAACTTCTGGCCCACCTGCTTGGCCAGGTACGCGGAACCATAGCCGGCGTCGAAGGAGCCGACGTCCGCGTCCGTCTGCTTGAACTTCGCGTGCTCGCGGGAAGCCAGGGTCAGGTCGCAGACCACGTGCAGGCTGTGCCCGCCACCGGCGGCCCAGCCGTTGACTAGGCAGATCACGACCTTCGGCATGGTGCGGATCAGCCGCTGGACCTCCAGGATGTGCAGGCGACCGCCCTCGACCTTCGCACGGGCCTCGTCCACGCCCTCGGCACCAGCGGCGGCGACGTCCGAATCGTGGCTGGTGGCGTACTGATAACCGGAACGGCCGCGGATGCGCTGGTCACCGCCGGAGCAGAACGCCCAGCCGCCGTCTTTCGGGGACGGGCCGTTGCCGGTCAGCAGGATGGTGCCGACGTCCGGGGTGCGGCGCGCGTGGTCGAGTGCGCGGTACAGCTCGTCGACGGTGTGCGGGCGGAAGGCGTTGCGCACCTCCGGCCGGTCGAAGGCGATGCGGACGATGCCGTTGGCGCGGCCCTCGCCGGTGTGGCGGTGGTAGGTGATGTCGGTGAAGTCGAATCCCTCAACCTCGCGCCAGGCGGTGGGGGCGAAGATCTCGGAAACCTTGTTTTCGCTCATGCCTGCCTATATTAGGTGTCTGGTCGCTCGCCTAGGGTGGGTGGCGTGAATATCACTCAGCAGCAGCTCGACCAGTTCCTTCGTCACGCCCGCGAGCACGCGCACGTGGTGGCCCTGCCGATGCGCACGCGCTTCCGCGGCATCGATACCCGCGAGGCGATGCTCGTGCCCACCGCCGGCGGGTGGGTGGAGTTCGCGCCCTTCCTGGAATATGGCCCCGCGGAGTCTTCCCGCTGGTTGCGCAGTGCGGTGGTCCATTCCCTTCTTTTGGGCAACGACGCCACCGCCCGGCCGCAGGGTGCCTTAGCGGATCATGCCGCGTTGCAGGTCCCGGCGGGGGTCGCGGTGCCGGTGAACGCCACGATGCCCGCGGTGGATGCGCAGGCGAATCCGCAGCAGGTGGGGGAGCTGATGGCCCGTTACCCGGGGTGCACGACGGCGAAGGTGAAGGTCGCTGAGCCGGCCGTGCTGCGGGAGCAGGGCTTTGAGGTTGCGATGGATCAGGATGTGGCGCGCGTGCGTGCCGTGCGGGCCTGGTTCGCCGAGCACGGGGTCGCCCGGCCCCGGATCAGAGTGGATGCGAACGCGGGCTGGTCGGTGGAACAGGCGCTGGCGGTGATCTCGCAGTTGGCGGCCGAAGATGTGGCGGGGGAGGACCTGGATTACGTGGAGCAGCCCTGCGCGACGGTGGCGGAGCTCGCGGAACTTCGGCAGCGGTTGGCCGATGAGGGGGTCGCGCCGGGTGGTTCCCCGGTGCGGATCGCCGCCGACGAGCTGATCCGTAAGGCCTCGGATCCGCTGGCTGTGGTGGAGGCCGGGGCGTGCGATGTGGCCGTGGTGAAGGTCGCCCCGCTGGGTGGAATCGACCAGGTCGTGGCGGTCGCGCGCCAGGTGGCCGCACACGGGGTGAGCCTGACGCTCAGCTCCGCGCTGGATACCGCGGTGGGTATTGGCGCGGGTCTGCAGGCCGCAGCCCTGGTGGCTCAGGTGGGCAACGACGCCGGGGTGTTCGGCCAGGCTGGCCCGAATGCGGCGGGCTTGGCGACGGGCTCACTGTTCACCGCGGACGTGGGGGCGCGGGAGATCAGGGATGGCGCGATGCTCACGGGCGCGACCCAGCCCGATCCGGCGGTGCTGGAGCGCTACGCGGTGGACGCGGAGCGTCGGCAGTGGTGGGTTCGCAGGATGGAGGCTGCAGCCGTTCAACTGGGATCGTGACGCCCGCTAGGGGAGCATCCCAAAACAACTAGAAACAACTTTGAAACAACCGCCGGAGGCTTCTTGACCTGGGGGAATAATGAGATGAAGGGTCGGGCTGGCCACAATAGTTGTTCGTAAGTTGTTTCAAAGTTGTTTCGCTGGGGTGGGTGGCGTCTCTAAAACAACTTCCTGGGGAAATGTATACTTCACATATGGAATCCCCCATGATTGACGATGCGACACCGTGGCTGCCTGAGGATGTTGCAGAGGCTCTAGAAGCTATTTGGAACGGAGATTCGGCTGGCAATGTCGAATCGGAGACCCTAGAGATCAAAGAGGACCCTGCCCGGGTTCAGTATGCGCCTTCGAAGGCCGATAAGCATCGGGCACAACTTGTAGAAAAGCTCATTGATGAGGCGGTGTGCCTGGCTAATGGGGAGTCCGCTATGGGGCACATCATCGTGGGTATCAGTGACAAGCTGACCGGACCTGAAGCGTTTACGGGGACGGACTTGGATACCTTAACCATTGAGAGAAAGATTCTTCATGGTACGCAGCAGCAACTGAGGGTTGAAGCATCTGAACTTGAGTATCACGGTAGTCGCCTTGTTGTGATCCGTATCCCAGAAGCATTGACCATGTATACCCGCACCCAAGGCCAGGCGAAGCGGCGGCGGGGCACGAGTTGTGAGCCGCTGCTGGAGGCAGAACGGCAAGCGTTGGTTCGGGAAAGGGCGAACCCCGATTATTCAAACGGGAGCTCGAGGCTCCAGGTTCAGGACATCGAGCTGCCAGTCCTGGAAGAGGCTCGCCGACTGTTGAGGGGGAAACGGTCCAGGGAAGACGGGTCGGATTATGTGCCGAAAGGTGCCAACGGACTCCTTCGCGAACTGGGGCTCGTGGGCCATGATGGTTCGCTCAAGAGGGCGGCAGAGATCCTCATGCTGCCACCGGACAAGCCCGCCCTGACGGTTCAGTATTTCTGGAGACCCATCGTGGGGGCCGATCCTGAAGTGAGCGAGATCAGTGAACCGCTGTTGACTGCGCTTCCCCGGCTGCGCCGCCTAATCAGGGAGCGCGCAAGTCAAGAAATTGAAAGAGTGCAGTTTGATGATGGGCAGGAAACCGCGATCCCACGCTTCCCTGCCCAGGCGATTGACGAGGCCGTCACGAATGCCTTCATTCATAGGGACTGGCAAATCAGTCGCCCCGTGGTTGTTGACCAGACGCCTCGTACTCTGAAGATTTGGTCCCCGGGTCCTCTGCCGCCGGGGGTTGATCGGGATCACTTGCTGACGACTCAATCGGTGCCGCGGAATAGTCGCCTTATGGCGGTAATGCGTGGGCTCGGCCTGGCTGAGGAATCGTCGCGCGGTTTTGACCGCATGTGGTCCGCAATGATTGGAACAGGTCGGGAAGTTCCGGAAGTGCGTGCTGAGGAAACCTTCGTTGAGGTGATTCTTTCAGCAGGTAAGCCCGATGTGGGTTTTATCAAGATGCTTCATGAACTGGAGAAGCTACCTGATGGCGAGGCCGTGAGGAGCGTGGGCACTCTCATTGTCTTAAAGCAGCTGTGGAGCGCGCCTCGGATCACGAAGAATCAGGTTGAACGGCTTGCGCAAATTTCTTCAATGGAAGCCGCCGAGCTGATGGAGTCGCTCCAAGACATTGGGGTGGTAGCGCGGCTCCAGGGGGCGGATGAATGGGTTTTGGGAAGGGCGGTTCAGCAGGGGACAGCTTCTTCGGGTGGTGCCCAGCCCCAGTTTGCTAGTGCTGCGACGATGCCTACAGAAGAGTGGTTGGAAGAGCAGCTGCGAACTGGCACGGTACGCGCAGCAGAAGCCGCCGAGATTTTGGGTATAGAGCGCTCCGAAGTGACGAAGATCTTGCGGAAACTGCGGGAGCGCGGGGTGGCGCGTATTGACCCGGCCGGCCCGCAGCGTGGGTCAAACACACGCTGGATTGGGGCGTCGGAGTAAATAGCTTGGCAACAATCCTGGAACAATAAAAACAACTTTGAAACAACTTCCGTAGGCTTCGTGACCTGGGGGAATAATGAGATGAAGGGTCGGGCTGGCCACAATAGTTGTTCGTAAGTTGTTTCAAAGTTGTTTCGGCGTGCCGGAAAACAACTCCGGAACAACTAGTAACAACCCGGCAACACCTCGCAGCAATGCCAATCGCAGCATCAGGTTGACGTCCTGAAGCGAACGCCGGGCTACCGGGACTCGAGATAGCGGACGGCGGCCTGACCGGCGCGCCTGCCGGCGCGAGTCGCGCCCACCGTCGAGGCGGTGGAGCCATAGCCGACCAGCAGCACCCGCGGGTCCTTGGCTACGCGCACTTCGCCGTCCATGAGGATTCCTCCGCCCGGTCCCCGCAGCTTCAGTGGGGCGAGGTGGCGCAGGGAGTGACGGAATCCGGTGTTCCAGAAGATGACGTCGGCATCCACCTCGGTGCCCGGGGGTTGGCCCAGATGGTTTCGCTCACTTCCTGGAGCTCCAGGAGGAACTGAACGGCCGACAGTCCGCCACCGACGACGAGGGTGCGCAGGCCCGCGAAGTCCTCCTTGCGGGTGTAATCCTTTGTGTGCAGCTGGCGGCCCCGGAATGTCTCGATGCCGGGGACGTGTGGCACGTGCGGGTTGTTCCAGGTACCGGTGGCGTTGAGGAGGACGTCCGTGGTGATCGTGGCCTTCGCGATGCCTGTCCCGGTAGCGGTGACGGCGAGCCCGGCCTGGCCTGCACCGATAATGAGCGCGCGGAAGTGGCTCCGATCCAGGGAAGATAGCTCCATAACCTCACCCTAACGATGCTGATGCTTTCGGCCGGAGGCTGACAAGCGTGTTCACTAATAATGAACGTTCAGTATTAATGAACGTTCATTATTGCTGGACATCAGCTAAAGTGGCGGTATGAACGGGGAAGAAATCAGTCGCTGGAACGACATATTCAACCTTGTAGAGGTGCCTCTCGAGTTCGTGGAGCTAGGTCAGGAGGGCGTCGGGGATGGGGGACTGTTCGTGCGTCACGGTGACGCCTCCGCGAAGTGTATGGCCCGCCAAGTTGAGACGAATGATCCACAAGGGTTACGGGCTTTGGTGGCGGAAAAAACTGCCGACGAGAGCGACCTCCCAACGCTGCTTCTCGCTCCGAGGGTTACGCCTAAGGTGGCTGATTTCCTACGGGGGGCGGGGGTTATGTTCGCAGATGAGCGAGGAAATTGTTTTATCTCCTTTCCCGGGATGTACCTAGATATCCGTGGCAGGGTGAAGGGTTCTCCGGTTGAACAAGGCGGTAGCGTTTCGCTGAAAAGAGGGGAGCAAGCAACTTCGGCAAGTCCACAGGATAAAGCTGCTCGGCGATTACGAAAGCCAGCAAGGGGTGCTGCATCGCAAGTTAAGGCGCCTACCGGTTCCTTGTTTACGCCACGCCGAGCGCAGGTGAGCGCGGTTATTTTGGATCGCCCGGAACTGCTTGACTCTCCTGTCCGAGAGGTTGCGAGACAGGCGGGGGTCTCCGTTGGTAGCGCTGCGCAGACGCTAGAACTGCTGACGCAAGCTGGGTACCTCAATAAGTCGGGCTTCGGGGGAAGGTATTACTTCGAGCGACCGAAGGCGCTCCTGGATGCGTGGGCGCAGTCCTATGCCACTGGGCTTGGTGCTGATCTGGAAATCTTCCGAGGAGAGGCGGATCTTGACAGATTTGGGGCCATGGACCCCATGGGCTGGGTAAGCGGCGAGCAGGCTGTGCCGCACTTGGTCCGAGGCGGAACTACCGTTCATCTTTATTTGCGCGACTCGGCTGAACTTAGAGAGCTGTTGAGGAGCGGTCGGATTCGCCGATCAGACAATGGCAATGTCATCGTGCGCACGGCGTTTTGGAGCGCTGGCCAAGGAAGCCGTGATGCGAATCAGACGGATCAGAGTGATCATGCGACCGTGCTTGGCGAATGGCCATGTGCGCCGTGGCCAGTAATCTATGCGGATCTCGTGGGTACCCACGAACCCCGCCTGCTGGAAGTCGCGCAAGAGCTAAGATCGACAATCAATTTCTAGAACTTCCGGGGGTGGGGTAATGAAATGGTCGGAGGGCAATGAGGATATTGCTGAGATTCTTGCTGCGCTTGGACGGTATATCGACCTAGATCAGATCATGCTGGTGGGGGCGCGGTGTAGGGATATTCATCAAGAAAAATACCGGCCAGGCCCGCCAGCTCGGGCGACGCGGGACATCGATTTTGCGGTAGCGCTTCGCAGCTGGGCGGATTTCGATCGCCTCAAGGAGCATTTCGCTTATCCGGGGAGAGCTTGGCAAGCGATCAAGGTCAGTGGCTTTGACATTGACTTGGTGCCGTTTGGGGCAGTTGAAAACCCGCCAGATGAAGTTGAGCGCGAAGGGCTAATTCTTAACATGGCTGCCCAGCTACTCGGCAGCGATGTCGCTCAGGTGCTCGGGATAAGAGAAGCGAGCGTATTGGTTAATCGTTTCGCTGAAGAGGGTGATAGGGGGATTGGTCTTGCAGAGCATCTTATTGCCGAGGGGGAGCACCCGACTCCGTTTGAAGCGCGAAAGGAGCAGGTCGAAGCCCTCTTGAAGGGAATATGCGAGGCCTTCGATGGTTAAGTCGCGTGTTCTCCATGTTTTTGGATGGACGTGAGCCCTTCTGAGGCTAAAGGGGTTGGAAACACGTGTTCACTAAAACTGAACGTTCAGCATTAATGAACAATGATTAGGCCGAGCCAGGCTCGTCGCCCCGCCGGGGCATGGTCACGTAGGTTATGGGGTGTGAAAAACAGCATCTCCCAGAGCACGCCCGAGACCCTTGATCAGCCCTCACCCGCAGTACTGCTTGGCGCGGTACTGGTTGACGAGCTGATTCGCAACGGGGTTCGGGAGGCCGTGGTGTGCCCGGGCTCGCGCTCGGCTCCGCTGGCCTTGGTGTTTGCGGAGGCCAGCCGCGCCGGGCGGCTGCGGCTGCACGTGCGCACCGACGAGCGCTCCGCGGCCTTCCTGGCCCTGGGCCTGGCGAAGTACTCGGACACTCCGGTGCCGGTCGTGATGACCTCCGGCACGGCGGTGGCTAACTGCCTGCCCGCCATGGTGGAGGCCACGGCCACGAACGTCCCGTTGCTGATCCTTTCTGCCAACCGGCCGTGGTCGATGGTGGGGACGGGGGCTAATCAGACCATCCAGCAGCGCGAGATCTTCGGCGCCCACGCGGTCGCCACCCTGGAGTTGGACGCCGCGATCGATGCCGTGACTGCCAGCGCCGCTGCGCCGTCCGCCAGCGCCAACACCGCGGCCGGTGCCGACGAGGCAGGCCCAGCCGCCGCCCTGGACACCACGAACCCGCTGGTCCGCCGCGTCCGGGTTAAGGTCGACGAGCTGGTCCGCGCCGCCACCCACCCCACCCGGGGCGGTGGGGCGCACCTCGACATCCCGCTGCGGGAACCACTGGTCCCGGAGTCCAGCACCCAGCTGACCCTCCTGGCCCGCCAGCTCGCCGAGGGGCCCGCCCGCGCAACGGCGGCCGAGCAGCCGACCGCGCCGGCCCGAACCTACGTCCTACCGAAGCAGGCCGCGCGCCTGCCCTACGGTGAGGTGACGGTGGACGCGTCCAAGCGGACCCTCATCATCGCGGGTTCGGTCAGCGATCGGGCGTGGGCCCGCGAGCAGCTGGAGGAGCTCGGTGACCTGCCCGTTCTGGCCGAGCCCACCAGCCCCGCCCCGGACTTCCCGGTGCACCCGGCGGCGGCCGCGATGTTCACCACCGGCCTGGTTTCCCACGGGGAGTATTCCGCGGCCACGCGACCGGAGCAGGTCATCGTGCTTGGTCGGCCGACCCTGCACCGCCCGGTGACCCAGCTGCTGGCCAGTGAAGACATTTCCATCACCGTGCTCACCGAGGTCGAACAGCCCACCGACGTGGCGCTGACCGCCGACCGGGTTGCGAGCACGGTGCGCGTGACCGGCGAGTCGCCGCAGTCCTGGCTGCAGGTCTGCCGCGGTGTCTCCGAGCTGGGTGCGGAGGCGGTGCGCGACGGCATCGCTCAGGCCACCGAGGACGGGGCGTTCACTGGGCTGCACGTGGCCGCGGTGCTGGCGGATTCCCTGCGCGACGGGGACGCGCTGTTCGTCGGCGCTTCTTCGCCGATCCGCGATATTGCCCGGGTGGGCCTGCCCTTCGACGGGGTGCGCACGGTCGCGAACCGTGGTGCCGCGGGCATCGACGGCCTGGTGTCCACCGCGGTGGGTACGGCCCTGGCGCATGCCTCCGCCGATCCGACGGCGATCCGCGCCCCGCGGACGTTTGCCCTGCTGGGGGACCTTTCCTTTCTTCATGACGTCAACGGGCTGCACTTTGGTCCGGACGAGCCCAGCCCGGAAAACCTGGTGATTGTGGTCGCCAACGACGACGGCGGCGCGATCTTCGAGACCCTCGAGCCGGGTGGGGATAGCCTGCGGAGCTTCGACGACGGCACCCCGGCCTTCGAGCGGGTCTTCGGCACCGGCACGGGCGCGAAGCTGGCTGGGCTGTGCGAGTCCGCTGGCGTGGACTGGGTGGGGGTGCACAACCCGGCGGAGTTCGCCGAGGTGCTGGACGCGCTGGAACACGACGACCTGGACGGCGAAGCCGGCGAGAAGCTGGGCCTGGTGCCGGGTCGCCGGGGCGGCGGGGTGCTGGTTGTGGAGGCCTTCGTGGACCGGGGTGCGCGCGTGGCGCTGGAGAAGTTGATCCGGGGCAAGGTGACCCCGGGTGAGTAAGCCGGTGGACCGCGAGCAGGAGGCCGCGCCAACGGGCGCGGCGGGTCCGGCGAACGTAGAGCAGCCCGTGGCCGCCGAGCAGGCCACCGAGCAGGCCACGGAACAGTCAGCGGTGGGGAAGGAACCGGCCGCTGAGCAGCCGACCCCGACCCGCTTCCGGCGCGGCAAACAACTCGTCGCGGCCTTTACGGCCTTCGCTGCGGCCGTCTGCCTGGGGATGGTGGCGACCGCCGCGCTGAACGACTACCGCATCGGTCGGGACCAGGCGTTCGCCACGGCGGACGTCGTCAACGTCGGGGTACTGCGGACCACCGTGCGCTTCCCGGACGAGTACGGGGTCTACCACCAGCCGGACCGGGGCTTGCTGTACCCGATCGGCCTGGAGGCGGGCCAGCGGGTGCGGGTGGAGTATCAGAAGTCCGAGCCCCGCAATGTGAAGGTGCAAGGCCGTGGCTGGACCTTGACCTGGATACCTGCGCTCTCCTCGCTCGTCGTGGCGATGGTGCTGAGCGGGGGTCTGTGGCTGCTGGTCCGGTGGCGGGAAAACTCATGGAAGGCGCAGCAGGGAGAACAATGAGAGTTGCGATCATCGCGGAGAGCTTCATCCCCATCGTCAATGGGGTTTCCAATTCGGTGTTGCGGGTGCTGGAGCACCTGCGGCGGGAAGGGCACGATGCGATGGTCATCGCGCCGCGCCCGCCGGGCTGGCAACCACCGGCCGGTGATGCTCCCGCCGGGGATGCGTCCGTAACCAGCACCAGCGAACCAGGTCCCGGCGATACCTATGCGGGCTTTCCGATCCACCGGGTGCCCGCGGTGAACCTCCCGCCCATCAACTCCCTGCCCATCGGCGTGCCCCTGCCGAGGGTCTATAAGCTGCTGAAGCAGTTCCAGCCGGATGTGGTGCACCTGGCCAGCCCATTCGTCCTCGGCGGGGCGGGCGTATTCGCCGCGAAGGCGCTGAAGGTGCCACAGGTGGCGGTCTATCAGACGGACGTGCCTGGCTTCACGGAGCACTACAAGCTCACCTTCCTGCTGAACATGTCCTGGCGCTGGGTGCGCGCGATGCACAACAACTCTTGCCTGACCCTCGCGCCGAGCTCGCCGACGATCGAGCAGCTGCGCGACCACGGCGTGCAGCGGGTGCACCACTGGGGCCGGGGCGTGGATACGCAGCGCTTCCATCCCGCCAAGCGCAGCGCGGAGCTGCGCGGCCAGTGGTGGGAGGAAGGCCAGGCCAAGCGCAGCACCGCCGCCCCAGCCGAGCCACGCAAGCTGGTGGGCTTCGTGGGCCGCCTGGCCGCGGAGAAGGATGTGGCGAACCTGGCGTCCTTAAACGACCGTGAAGACGTGCAGCTGGTGATCGTCGGCGACGGGCCGGAACGCGAGGAGCTGGAAAAGCTCATGCCGACCGCGGTGTTCACCGGCGCGCTCTATGGGGAGGAGCTGGCCGTGGCCTTCGCGTCCCTGGACGTGTTCGTCCACCCGGGGCGCTTCGAGACCTTCTGCCAGGCGATCCAGGAGGCGCAGGCCTCGGGCCTGCCGGTGGTCGCGCCACGGGCCGGCGGGCCGGTGGACCTCGTCGAGGACGGGGTGAGTGGCTTCCTGCTCGACCCGGAACGCTTCGCCGAGCAGCTGCCCGGAGCCGTGGGGAACATCATCGCGGAGGGCGCGCTCGAACAGTTCGCCGCCGCAGCGCTGACCCGTGTGCAGGGCAAGACCTGGCCCGCGCTGTGCGAGCAGCTGATGGGCTACTACCAGCAGGCCATTACTGCGTGATGGTGCTGGCCGGTGCGCCGGGTAGCATGAGAATTTATGTCTAGGGCAAGTCTGGAAAAAGATCCGCGCGAAGTGGCCACGATGTTCGATGCCGTGGGGAAGAACTACGACATCACGAATACGGTGCTGAGCTTCGGCCAGGACCGGCTGTGGCGTAAGCGCACGCGCCGCCGCCTGGATCTCGCGCCGGGGGATAAGGTGCTGGACCTTGCCGCGGGCACGGGCGTGTCCACCGAGGAGCTGGCGGAGTCCGGCGCGTACTGCGTGGCCGCGGACTTCTCGCTGGGGATGCTGCGGGCGGGTTCGCACCGGGACGTGCCGATGATCTGCGCCGATGGCCTGAATCTGCCGTTCGCGGATAATACTTTCGACGCTGTGACGATCAGTTACGGTCTGCGTAATCTGGTGGACTTCCGCGCCGGGTTGCGGGAGATGGCCCGGGTGACGAAGCCGGGTGGCAAGCTCGCGATCGCGGAGTTTTCGACGCCGGTCATCCCCGGTTTCGCGACCGTGTACAAGGAGTACCTGATGCGCGCGCTGCCCGCGGTGGCGAAGGTGGTCAGCTCCAATCCGGAGTCTTATGTCTACCTCGCAGAATCCATCCGCGCGTGGCCGGATCAGGAGGAGCTGGCCCGCGAGATCCGTGCCAATGGATGGGAGAACGTCGGCTGGCAGAACCTCACCGGCGGCATCGTTGCGCTGCACAGCGGGACCAAGCCGCTGGACTAGCTCGTTGGCGTTTTTGCGCCGGAGACAACGAAAGCCCACGGGAAACCGTGGGCTTTCGTGCTCTCCGGGTTATTGGCGGCCGAAGAGGGGCCGCGAATCCGCGGCGAGGAGTTTATCCACCCCGCGGGATAGCTTGCCCGCGCCGAGCCACAGCTTCGCCGTCAGGTCCCGGTCCTGCGGGGTGACGAGGTTGCCCATCAGCCGGGCTGCGGAGTTCATCACCGTGTGCGCCAAAGGCCCGCGCATGCCCACCGGGCCGATGGCGGCCAGCAGGCCAGGCATGGTGAGTAGCATGCCGAGGCGGCGGGCCAGGGCGAAGGCGTCGCCGTACTCCTGGCGCAGCCGGGCGGGCCAGGCGTAGCGCAGGCCGTCGGGGTTGCGGCGGGCGTCGTCCAGCAGCTCCACGAGGAAGCGGGCGGATTCCAGCCCGTAGTCGATGCCCTCGCCGTTCAGTGGGTTGACCAGGGCTGCGGAGTCACCGATGACCGCCCAGTTCCGGCCTGCCACCCGCGTGACGGCCCCGCCCATCGGCAGCAGGGCGCTGGTGATGCGCTGCGGGGTGCCGAGTTCCCACTCCTCGCGCACCTGGTCTGCGTAGTGGACGAGCAGCTTCTTGGTGTTCACCTTCGCGGGACGTTGCGTGGTGGTCAGCGCCCCGCAGCCCAGGTTCACCTGCGGGGTCGGGGAGGGGTCAGCCCCGTTGCCCGCCTGCCCGCCAGTCGTGGGGGTGCCGAGGGGGAAGATCCAGCCGTAGCCGGGCTGCGCGGTGCCCTCGTGGTCCCGCAGCTCCAGGTGGGAGTGGATCCACGGCTCATCGGCGTGCGGGGTTTCCACGTAGCTGCGGGCGGCGATGCCGTGGACGATGCCGCGTTCCCACTGCACGCCCAGCTGCCGGGCGATGGTGGAGCGCACGCCCTCGGCGAGGACGAGGAACTCCGTGCGGATCTCCGTACTCTGTACCTCGCGGTTGGTCCCCGCCGCCTTTCCAGCGCGCGAACCGACGGCCTGGCAGGTCACGGTCTGCCCGTCTTCCGAGACCCCCACGGCCTTGAGCCCGCCGTGGAAGCGAGCCCCGGCGTCGATGGCGTGGCGCAGCAGGGCGGCGTCGAAATCACTACGCGGGATCGCGGACCCACGGGCCGGGAACTTCTCGTGCTTCGGCCACGGCGCGGTGATCGACCCGCCGAAGCCGTGCAGCTTCAGGCCTTTGATCCGTGGGTGGCCATCCAGCAGGTGGCCTGCCCCCATCGCCTCCAGGGCGCCGACGGCGCGTGGGGTCAGGCCGTCCCCACAGGTCTTATCGCGCGGCTGGGTGGCGTGGTCCGCCATATCGATCACCAGGGTGTCCCAGCCCGCCCGGGCGGCGTGGTACGCCGCCGCAGCACCCGCCGGGCCGCCGCCGATGATCAGCACCTCGGCGCGCAGCTGATCTTGCGGTACCCGTTGCGGGGCGGCGGACTCGCCTCGCGTCGCCGAATCATGCGTGGTGGAAGAAGAGGGGCTCATGAGGCTCAAGGCTAGCCGGGGTGACGTCCTAAAAAGAACCGGAGGACCCACCGCGAGCAACGCGGCGACCGGAAAACCTGCACCGCGGAAGCAATCCCGCGCGGCGAGGGGTGAATCCATTACTACGCGCCCGAGTAGATCGGCTAACCTATCGAATGGCTAGCTATAGCTCACGCACAATCACAATCTAGATCGAGGCAGACGCAGGGACATGGCAGTACGCGACAACGCCAGGCCGGTAGCTCCGGACTTGGGGAATGCCGAGCTCAACGACCGCATCACGGCGGGGCTGCAGGAGGCGGAGGACTTCCTGCGCTGGCGCCTCAGCCAGGGCGAGAGCTTCATCACTGATAAGATCAGCCACCTCGCGCTGGCTGGCGGCAAGCGCTTTCGCGTGGTGTTTGCGCTGCTCGCCGCGCAGTACGGCAAGAACCCGACGGCCCGCGAGGTGCGCGACGCCGCCGTGGTCGTGGAGCTGACGCATCTCGCGACGCTCTACCACGACGACGTCATGGACGAGGCCGACCGCCGCCGTGGTGCGGAGTCCGCGAATGCGCGCTGGGGCAACTCGATGGCGATCCTCGCCGGCGATTACCTGTTCGCGGTGGCCTCGGAGATCCTCTCCGGGCTGGGTTCCCAGACGGTTCGCCACTTCGCGGACACCTTCGGCGAGCTGGTCACCGGCCAGATGCGCGAGACCGTGGGTGCGGCTGATGGCGAGGATGCGATCGAGCACTACATGAAGGTCATCCAGGAGAAGACCGGCGTGCTGATCGCCTCCGCGGGTTACCTGGGCGCGCTGCATTCCGGCGCGGAGCAGGAGCACGTGGACGCGCTGGCGCAGTTCGGCCGCCACATGGGGCAGATCTTCCAGATCGTGGACGACATCATCGACATCTGGGCCGATCCGGAGGAGTCCGGCAAGACGCCGGGCACGGATCTGCGGGAGGGCGTGTTCACCCTGCCGGTGCTGCACGCGATGCGTCAGGAGGACGAGGTCGGCGCGCGCCTGCGCGAGCTGCTGACCGGCCCGGTGACCGACGATGCGGTGGTTGAGGAGTGCCTGGAGCTTATCCAGCGTTCCAACGGCCGTGAGCTCGCGGAGCGGGACGTGGAGCACTACCGCGGCTTGGCTGAGGCTGAGCTGGCGAAGCTGCCGGCCAACGAGGTCACGGAGGCGCTGCGCCACCTGCTGGCCTTCTCTCTGGACCGGCTGGGCTAGTTCGGTTGCGGTTGGGCGGTTACCCACCGTTTCCCGGTTGTTCCGCCTTCCTTTTAAGGACGTCAATACCTGGCCTGAGCAGCGCGTTTAGGGAATCTTCGAGGTGCGTAGTAGGGTATTGAGCGCACCAGATGGTGTACGCCAGATTGTCCGAGCGGCCAAAGGAAGCGGACTGTAAATCCGCCGGCTTATGCCTTCGTTGGTTCAAATCCAACATCTGGCACAGACGAACTCCGTCAGGGAAAACCCTGGCGGAGTTTTTGCGTTGGTGGGGTGTGGCGCTGATTCGGGGTTAAGTAGCAAAAAGTGTGTCTGCTCGGCGTGTCGCCGGGTGGGCCCTTTTTATCTCATGGGCCCTTTCCGGATTCCTATGTTGTGTTGGTATTCGGTTGGGATAGCGTTGTCGTAGAAGGCTGGTCGTCCTGTTTCGTGGTCGGCTTTGTTGTGGTCTTCTGGGACAAGGTCGTTGACTTTGGCGAGTTGATCTTGTCCGTAATTGCACTGCCTGGCGATCTTTAGTGGGTCGTCAGGCAGTTGCGTTTTCGAGTGCAGGTACCACTCGAGCATTTTGCGTTGGCGTTCCCCGGATCTGCCGCGGTGGGTTTCCCGCATCGCACAGATCTTGTCGGCTAGATGCGCTTCGATAGGTGTGACGAGGACGGTGAAGGATTCGTAGAGCCTGTCCTGCTGCAACGTATTGAGTAGGGGATCTACCTCAACGTGCTCAGGTGGTGCCTGTGTGTGGCGCGAGAGGGATACATCAATTTTAAAGGTGTGAAACTGTAGTGTTCCGAGTCGAGCTTCGATCGATACAGTGGCGGTCGGGGTGGCGTACTCTCCACGGGCCGTGTTGTCTCGAGAGTGGATATCTTTCACTTCGAAGGTGAAGGGGTCGCCATTTGTGCCCTGGACGAGTTCTTTCAGGTCGTTAGTGAGTTCTTCGCCGGAGTCCCAGCGTTTTGAACGCGCCAGATCCAGATCCCTGGTGAAGCGCCCCTTCCCGTTACGCATGAGAAGTGCGGTCCCTCCCTTGAGCGTCCACCCAGGGGAAGGATTGCGGAAGATGAGCCTGAGCATGCTTTCGAAAACCAGCTGGAACCGGATACTGTCCCTCGATCTGCCCTGGGTCTTCGCTTCGTTGGAAATGCGCATGTTGAGGCTCTTCTGGAGATTTCGGGCCTCCCTCGTGGTGAGCGGTTGATTCATCGCTGCTGTGCCCCTTTCGACTCTTGGTGGCCCTCTGTCTCGGGTGTTGCCTGAGCTTTAGGAGTTATCGCAGATGCCGTCAAGTCAAGCTCCCTGAGTGCTTTTGCGGCGGGATTGCTAGGCGGTAGGTCGGCTGAGGGGAGAAGATTCGCAATACCGGGGTACTGGAGGAAAACCTTCCTGATTTGTTTATTGATCTGTTCAGTCTGCGTGGCGTGTGCCTCTTGAAGAACGGAGCCGCCGGCGAGGGAGCCTGCTCTCTTGTTCAAGGCTTCAAGTGTCTCGGCGAGCGTGGTTGAGATTCCCTTGAACCCCAGGTCGACAGCGAGGCTGGTTGCAAAGCGGTGCGCAATTTCTTCACGATCTTCATCTGACCGGGCTTCCGCCTGGCACGCCTCAATGAACGCTTGGCCATTCGCATAGCCATAGGCAGGTGCGCTTGCGTCGAGGCATTCAGCCAATGCTGCTATGCGAACACCTTCTTTTCTTAAGGCATCCGTCACGATGACTGCGAGGTAGTTGAACTCAATCTTCTCGTCGGCAAGGTCTGCGATGGTGCGTTCTATCGACGTTACGGGTAGACCATCGACGAGGAGGACGTCCTCCTCGTTCGCGTTGCGATAGTTGTAGATCAGAATGTCCTCATGTCGCGTTTGCTTTCGCGCGCGCGTAGAAAATGTGTGCTTGTGAGGGATGAGGTCACCAATTTGATGGATGATCGCTGCTGATTCGTGAGAGACAAACACGTCATTTTCTTCGCTCAGTCGCTCCCCGGGGAAGAAGCTAGGGCGAAGCGCTACCCAGGCTTCGCGAATATCGGTGAGGGGGCCAAATGATGCGGAGGGGAGGTGGTAGAGGCCCTGCCGAGTGCGCGTGAGTACACCTCGTTCGGAGAGTCGGCTCAGCTGTAGGCGGCTAATTCCTTCGCTTTTGGCTTGGGCCGTGGTGATGATGCCCCACTGGTCTGCGGCTAGGGATTCGAGCAGCTCGAGAGTTTTAGTCGATGACATAACGCCTACCTCCCTCACTCAGGTGACATATGAACTACGTATGTATCACCCTAGATGATACAAACGTAGATGTCATGGGGTGGTTCAATCTGGAATTTCTGCCTTCGCGCTCTAGATTTCCTCGCCAGGGTGCCCTGGTGTTCGGGGAAGTGAGGGTGTTGCTCGCCGGGTTTCGCTGGCACCATGGGGGCATACGTTCTTGAGAAAGGAGCAGACATGGCAAAGCTAGATGGCAAGCGCATTGGTGTTCTCGCGACGAATGGGTTCGAGGACAGTGAGTTCAGCTCCCCGATTGAGGCTGTCCGCCAGGCAGGCGGCGCAGTGACTGTCCTCAGCCCTGGTGGCGAGAAGATTGAGGGCAAGAACGGTTCTACCGCCGAGGCAGATGCCTCGACCGAGAATTCCCGTGACGCTGAGTTCGACGGGATTATCCTTCCGGGCGGTACCGGAAACGCCGACCAACTGCGCATGGACGAGGCAGCGGTCGAGATCGTGAAGAAGCACGTCGAGGCTGGAAAGCCGCTGGCGGTGATCTGCCACGGTGCGTGGATTCTGACCGACGCGGACGTCCTCCGCGGCCGCACCCTGACCTCGTACCCGTCGTTGAAGACTGACCTTCAGAACGCTGGGGCAACGTGGGTCGATGAGGAGGTCCACGTGGACAACGGCCTGGTCTCTTCCCGCACTCCGGCCGACCTTGAGGCCTTCAACGCGAAGCTGGTTGAGGAGTTCGCCGAGGGGCAGCACTAAAACCTGCTGAATCGGCAGCCGAGTCCCACATGGGGCTCGGCTCCTTTTTCTTTTGGGGCGAGAAGAATTCACCGGGATACGGGATAGCGGGGCGGTCCCCGCGAGCAGCTAGGGGCAGCTAGCTGTCGAGCTCGCCCCGGTCCCGTGGTTCCCGGGGCTGATCGGGCGACTCCAGTGACCGGTCGCGCAGCTCCAGGGTGGTGCCCGGCGGCAGGGCCTCCAGCAGACGGATCTTCGCCAGCAGCGGGTTCTGCTCCAGCACCTTCGCCGTGCCCATGCGAGCGCGGGTGATCTTCACCTCGGTGCGTGCCCGCTCCAGCTCGCTAGCTGCGGTGAGCTTATCCACCTCCGCCTGGCTCAGTGCCTCGGCCACGCCGTGCGGCAGGGAGAGGTCCTTGAGGTGAACATCGCCCAGCACCTCAACACCGACCGCCGCGCCGGCCTCCCGCGCAGCCTCCGCGACGGGGGAGAGGTCGATGCGCTGCCCGATGAACTCGGCTAGCGGCTTCGTCGCCACCAGTTCTCGCAGGGCGATTTGGGCGGCCAGGTAGACCTCCCGATCCGGCTCATCAGCGGCGGTGAGGAAAGCCACCGGATCACTGACCCGCACGGTCAGCACGAAGGTCAGGGTGACGTCCTGCCCCTCGGCGGTGGGGATCCGCTGCGGGGCGAAGGAAAGCTGGCGGCGACGCTGATCAACCTGCGCGAAACGGTCGGTGGGCAGCGCAAACCCCGGACGGGACAGCGCGGTCACCTCGCCGTCGCGGGAGCGCAGCACAACGTGCCCGGGCAGCGGGATCGGGCTGCGTGGGAAGGATGGTCGCCACGACAGCGGCGCGTCGGCCTCGACGTACTCCATCCAGGAGCCAAAGTCGCGGTTGCGATTGAAAAACATGTGTCACCACCTGAATCGCCAGCATGCAAGGTGCAGGCGAACGTGAAGTTGAAAATTCCGCGCCGCGTGGGATTCGCAGACGGCGGGGCGTCGGCGCGTCGGAACGCTCGCAGGCGCTCGTCGGGGCCGGGCCGCAGGCCGCAAGCGAAGGGCTCCCGGGCGGCGCGGAATAAAATGGTGAGAGGACTCGAACCTCCTTGCCCCGTGAGGGGTGTGCCATGCGCCGGACGGTGCATCATCCGGAAAGCGCCTGAATTAAAACCCCAGGACGCCCCTTAATACCCGATAACGGCGCAACTAGAAACTATAAAACAGCTGGCCCGCCCAGCGGAAGAGGCAATCGCGCGATCCACCGCCTAATGCCACCCAAGACGCAGCCATACCGACCGCGGAAACCAGCGACGACGTGCAGATTTGTGCTTCTTATTGGAAACTGGTTATGCTACTTCAGGCTTCGATCAACGGGCCACAGCGAATTACTTCGCTAGGTTCGGTCGATTTAAGTTGCGCCCCCTTAGCTCAGTCGGCAGAGCGTTTCCATGGTAAGGAAAAGGTCGACGGTTCGATTCCGTCAGGGGGCTCTGTCATTTTATGTGGCCGTCACGTGACCTGTTTACGCTGGCCGTGGCTGGTCGTGTAAGTGGCTGTGGCGGTGTAGCTCAGCTGGTTAGAGCGCACGACTCATAATCGTGAGGTCCCGGGATCGAGTCCCGGCACCGCTACTATTTCAGGACCCCGTGGTTTTTCCGCGGGGTCTATTTTTTTATTGACGACGCCACCGCCCTCACCGCCGCCTTGGCTCGCCGCGTCCCACAGGGGAGTGGGTTCACCGGGTGGTCCTGCCGCAAGTCATGCCAGCCCTGAGCATGTCCCACCGGGGAGCGAGGCCACCGGGTGAGGCTATTGCGCGCCCAGCCTCCCGTGTTCACCCCACTTCGAGTGGTGGAGTGCTGCGGAAAACGTGGCAAGTTGTCTAACTGAATGGAAAGTTGCTAGGCTACTCCCGTGTTGCACGCATGGTGCGTTGTCTGCGGGTAAAATCGCGGCCATCAACCCGGCGTTGCCACAGTTTTAGGGGTGTAGCTCAATTGGTAGAGCAACGGTCTCCAAAACCGTAGGTTGCGGGTTCAAGTCCTGTCACCCCTGCAAAGTACGCCCGCCCCCGCGGGCGCCCGAAGGAGTAACCACGTGAGCGAAGATAGCAACAGGGCCGAAGGCTCCGGAGCGAACGCTTCCGGAGGCTCCATGCGCCCCAGCGGTAAGCGCCAGGTCGCTGGCCAGGCCACCACGGCTCGCGCGACCAGCGCTTCGACCACCCCCGAGGTTGTCGAAACCCGGAGCAACCCCTTCACTGCCATCGCGGACTACATCCGCGGCGTGATCTCCGAGATGCGCAAGGTCATCTGGCCGACCGGCCGCGAGATGGTGACCTACTCCATCGTCGTGCTGGTCTTCCTCGTCCTGATGACCGCTCTGGTTGCTGGCGTGGACTACGTCACTGGCCTCGGTGTTCGCTGGGTCTTCGGCGTCTAGCTTTAGCTGGTTCCCCCAAGCACAGCGGTATGCTCCAAGCCCTCCCTCGTGGAGGGCTTTTTTGCGTCTCCTCTCGCCGCACCGGCCTGCTCATGGCCATAAATCCTGCCCGCGTGCTAAACTCGTCAACAGAAAACATCCCGCCTCGCCGACCAACGGTAGGGGCGGATTTTTATTGCCGATCGTGCCTAAAACGACCCAGGCTCACCCGACAAGGAGCATCACATGAGCGCAGATAAGAACCTCAGCGCAGCGGACCTCGCCGCCGCTGCACAGGAGGACATCCACCAGGAAGTCGCAGCCCACAAGGAGTCCGAGGCCGACCAGGCCGCGGCAGCCCTGGGCGACGCGGCAGAGGACACCGCCGCGGAGCTGGCGGAGGGCACCGAGGCCGCCCCGGAGGCTTCCGAGGCTGAGCAGCCGGAGAAGACCGCCGAAGAGGCCGCGATGGAGGCCTACAAGACCCGCCTGCGCGAGTTCATGCGCGCCCTGAAGAAGCTGCCGGGCGAGTGGTACATCATCCAGTGCTACTCCGGCTACGAGAACAAGGTGAAGACCAACCTCGAGATGCGCGCCCAGACCCTGGGCGTGGACGAGCAGATCCACGAGGTCGTCGTCCCGATCGAGGAAGTCACCGAGCTGAAGGACGGCAAGCGCAAGCAGGTCAAGCGCAAGCTGCTGCCGGGCTACGTCCTCGTCCGCATCGAGCTTGACGACGCCTCCTGGTCCGTCGTCCGCGACACCCCGGGTGTGACCTCCTTCGTGGGTAACGAAGGCAAGCCGACCCCGGTGAAGATCCGCGAGGTCGCGAAGTTCCTGCTGCCACCGGAGACCGCAACCGCTGCGGCGGAGGACCAGGGCCAGGACGCTGCCGACGTCGACGTCTCCGCGACCGGCGTGGCTGTCCCGCCGAAGCCGGCCTCCGAGACCGTCGAGGTGGACTACGAGGTGGGCGAGTCCGTCACCATCCTCTCCGGCCCGTTCGCATCCGTTGCCGCGACCATCTCCGAGATCGATACCGTCCAGAATCGCCTCAAGGCAATGGTCTCCATCTTCGGCCGTGAGACCCCGGTTGAGCTGGAATTTGATCAGGTCGCGAAGCTCGATTAATGTAACTCTGTCTGCTATTCAGTGGCGCGCCTTCGGCGTGCCCGGGTGGCAGTGGAACTATTCATCTCCGGTGGCTGGCTAAGAACCGGCATCCGGTCGGGGAGCGGTACGCCCGCTTCCTGATAACAGAAAGAGGTATAGCGATGGCCAAGAAGAAGAAGGTCCAGGCGCTCATCAAGCTGCAGATCCAGGCTGGTGCAGCAACCCCAGCTCCGCCGGTTGGTCCGGCACTGGGTGCTCACGGTGTGAACATCGTTGAGTTCACCAAGGCCTACAACGCTGCAACCGAGTCCCAGCGCGGCAACATCGTGCCGGTCGAGATCACGGTCTACGAGGACCGCTCCTTCGACTTCAAGCTGAAGACCCCGCCGGCTTCCAAGCTGCTGCTGAAGGCCGCTGGCCTGCAGAAGGGCTCCGGCGTCCCGCACACCGACAAGGTCGGTAAGGTCACCTGGGATCAGTGCAAGGAAATTGCAAAGACCAAGGAGCCGGACCTGAACGCGAACGACATCGAGGCTGGCGCGGCCATCATCGCCGGTACCGCTCGCTCGATGGGTATCGACGTCGAGGGTCGCCCGTCCGCTTAAGTGCGCCACCCCGGTGGGTTTGCCGCCGGGGTTTCATCGCGTGGCAGGGTCGCTTGCTGACCCACTAGACCACAACTCCAACACCTAAACCCAGATTGGAATTTTCATGAGCAAGGTTTCTAAGGCTTACCGCGAAGCGGCCGCTAAGGTCGATCGCGATAACAAGTACACCCCGCTGCAGGCTGCGAAGCTGGCCAAGGCGACGTCCTCCAAGAACTACGACGCAACCATCGACGTTGCGATCCGCCTGGGCGTTGACCCGCGCAAGGCTGACCAGCTGGTCCGCGGCACCGTCGCACTGCCGAACGGCACCGGTAAGGACGTCCGCGTGGTCGTCTTCGCCGAGGGCCCGAACGCTACCGCTGCCGAGGAGGCAGGCGCAGACTTCGTTGGCTCCGCTGAGCTGATCGAGAAGATCCAGGGCGGCTGGACCGACTTCGACGCTGCGATCGCTACCCCGGACCAGATGGCTAAGGTTGGCCGCGTTGCTCGCGTGCTGGGCCCACGTGGTCTGATGCCGAACCCGAAGACCGGCACCGTCACCACCGACGTTGCTAAGGCTGTCTCCGAGATCAAGGGTGGCAAGATCTCCTTCCGCGTGGACAAGGCGTCCAACCTGCACGCCCTGATCGGTAAGGCTTCCTTCGACGAGAAGAAGCTGGCCGAGAACTACGGTGCCCTGATTGACGAGCTGCTGCGCATCAAGCCGTCCTCCTCGAAGGGTAAGTACATCAAGAAGGTCACCCTGTCCTCCACCAATGGTCCGGGTGTCCCGGTCGACGAGACCATCCAGAAGAACTACGCAGACGAGGCTGAGGCTTAAGCCCCAGCGTCACTGACGTAGCTGCCCCGATCCCGCAAGGGTCGGGGCAGCTTTGCGTTGTGGGGGTAAAACGCGAGGGAGCGGGGGAGGGGACCCTGAGCGCTTGTTAAAATGCTCCTGATTAAAACTGGTTTCCACCGCATCGCTGGTCGAGGAAAGTTTTTAAGGAGCGAGCCATCACAACGAGAGAATAAATGTCGCGCCGTTATGCCGACATGACGAGTGCGGTGAACCAGTCCACCGCGATGCAGCGCGAGATGGTTTCCCAGCAGCGCCTGGGCAACATGATTAACGCGACGGCCGCGATCGTCGCCCACGCGGATGCGAAGAAGACCCACGGCCTGCTCGGCAAGTCGCTGGCCAACCAGAGGGAATCCATCGCGCTGCAGCAGGAGGCCATTCGGCAGAGCGCTGCACAGCACCGGGAAGTGGTGCAGGGCTTCTACCAGCTGGACCAGACGATCACCAGCATCGGGGACCAGCTGCACACTGACCTCGACGACATCAAGCACGGGACGTTCGCGAACTGGCGCGATGGCGTGGGGGCCGATTACTTCTACAAGTACCGCCCGCAGGCGGTGAAGCACCTGGACGATTACTCCAATATCAGCCGCATGTGGCTTCAGGTGCTGGCCGATCGTTTCGCGGGCATCATCGCGGACTACCCGCGGTGGAAGAAGTCGGATTGGGCGGACGATGCGTTGCGCACCGGGGTCTTCGTGGCTCCCCCTGTGGTGGAGCAGCCACCAGAGATCCAGGATCTGCCGCCGAAGCCGAAGACGCCCTTCGTGCCGCCGAGCTTCCTGGTGTGGATCCTCGCCGGGATCATGTTCTTCGTCGGCATCATCGGGGTCGGCGCGATCCTCCTCGGTGCGATGTCCTGGCGTGCGGAGTCCGAAGGCCAATCGCTGAAGCAGAACATGTTCGAGCAGATTGGCCCCGAGGCGATCGAGCAAGCAGAGGAAAAGGATTTCCGGTTCCTGGACGAAGAACTCGCCGCGTCGGGCGGTAAGAATTACTCCTGCAACCCTGGCGAACTGCGTGCACAGGCAGAGGGAGTGAACGTCGGGGACCTCGACTTCGATGGCTTCTGCCAGTCCCTGGAAAAGATCAACAAGACTATGAACACCGGCCCCAAAATCGTGATCGCCGGGAGCCTGCTCAGTGGTGTTCTCGGCGCAGGCGCGATCGTTTTCTGGGCCTACCGGCGGGAAGGCAAGGCCGAAGCCGTGGACGATGCGTACGTCGCGGCCGTCAATAAGCAGGTGGCGGAGAATCAGGCTCGCGTCGACGGATGGAATCAGCATTTCGAAGCCCAGCTGTCTGACTACCAGCGGCGAAACAAGCAAGCCTTCAATGCCGCGCGCTCGTATATCGAATCAGCGATGGGGATCTCCATGAACGGGGATCTGGGTGACCGCTGGGCATCCACCGCGGACCGTACGCGCAAGGAGCAACTCACCTCGCTGATCGAAAACGAGGTGCGGCGCCCGCCGTCGCGCTTCGACTGGATCGAGTTGGAGCCCTTCGTCGCGAACCGGAGCCTGCCCGAAGACCTGAAGGCGATCGCGGTGCGTCTCATCGAGATCCAGACCGGTGGCAGCACCCCCACCGGCAAGCTGGAGCAGTAGCTTAAGACCGTAAAGAGGCTCGGCCCCATTCAGGGGCCGGGCCTCTATGCGTTGCGCAAGCGCGCCGGTCGCCGGGGGATGGTGCCCGCCGCAGAAGCGCTGGGTTTAGGCAGCCTTCTTGTTCTGCTTCGAGATGCTCCAGAACATGAACACCAGCAGCGCGATCGTGATCCACATGGCGTAGCGGTTGACCTGCTCCACGATGGAGATCACCTGTTCGCCGTAGGTTACGCCTAGGTAGGCGAAGAAGGCGTTGGTGACCAGCACGCCGAAGGCGTTGAGTCCCAACACCGTCCAGAATCCCATTCGCCGGATGCCGGCCAGCAGGTTGGCGATGACAATGGTGGGCACGAAGGGGATGTAGGAGAGCACGATCGCAGCTCCCAGCACGCCGGGGCGCGCGTTTTCCAGTCGCGCGGTCCAGCGTTGCAGCCTGGGGGAGTGGGCGACCGACATACGCAGGTACTCCAGGCCCCACTTGTTGCCGACCAGCCACCACAGGGGGACGGTCTTCAGCGCACCGACCAGGGTCATCAGCACGATGGCGACCGCCGAGATTCCACCGGTGGTGGACTCTGCCCCGCCCACGATCGAGGAGGTATAGCCGCCCACCATGAGCGCGTAGGGCACGGGGTTGTTGAGCAGCCACACTCGCAGCGGGATCATCGCGAAGCCGAAGATCGTCGCAGCTATCAGGTAAACCCAGATCCACTTGTCCAGCCGGTCGGGCTGGGAGATGAAGGCCGGGATCTGTTCTTCCTGGCTCCCGGTCTGCTTTTCAGCGTCGCCCTCTGGGGACGTATCGGCGGTGTCGAATGGTGCCATGCTTTTCCTTCGTTGTTATCCCCGAGCGGCGACATTCTGGGTGAGTGCGGAGAGCAAGGTGATAGCCGCGACGCCAGGGGTTAAGGACTTGAGCGTATCAGCTGCCCCTGGCCGCGAGCTCCACATCGCTGGCGCGTCGATTCTGACCTAGCCTGGGGAGTAATGACTATGGAAGGCCACCAGATCTCAGAGTCCACCCCAAGCGATAAAACTTCCCAGCTTTCAGTGCGCATCGTCGCGGACCCTGGGCTGGTGTCTGCCCAAGTGTCGAAGGTTCTTGATAGCGCGGACTTGCCAGTGGATTGCAGCTTTAACCTCGACACCGAACTGCTGCTCATGGATCCCAACCGCTCCCTGATCGCGCCGGATGTTCCGAGCGGCAGGAGCCCCGCGGATTTGCAGCTGCTCGTCACCGAGCTGCCGCGCTTTAGTGGTGCCACCGTGTTGAGAAGTGAGCTTTATCCGAATCAGGATGTGGCGGTGATCAGCTACCCCACGCTCGGGATGCTCGGCGCCCGCGACGGACTGGCCCAGGAAATAGCGCGCGTGATTGGGGAATACCGCGACTACCTGGCGTCCTCCCAGGGCGAAAGGGAGCAGTCGGTGAGGGAGGGAAAGAGCAAGCTCAAGACGATGCTCGGCATGATCGCGACGAATCAACCGCGTCGCTCGATCGGTGCGCTGTCCGGTGCGCTGGCTGCGGGCATTGGGGTCGGCGCCTTCGGCATCTTCTATAGCTCGATCTGGGAAATGGCGGATTACCTCACCGTGACCCGCCTGGCGGTGGTCAATATTGTCGCGGTGCTAGCGATGATTCTGTGGCTACTGCTGGATAACAGCCTCTGGGATAAGCCCAGTGCACAGTCCTTCAAGCGGGTCATTGCGCTGTACAACGGTTCGACGCTTCTCACCCTCGCGGTCGCGGTTCTGGGGATGTATGCCATCCTTTTCCTCATTATTTTTGCTGGCGCCGGTGCGATCATTGCCCCGGACTTCATGACGAAGGTTTTGGGCGAGCCGGTCACCGTGGGGACGTATGCCAGGATTTCCTGGCTCGCTGCATCCATGGGCGTGACCGCCGGGGCCTTGGGGTCGAGTTTCAATTCGGACTCCGCGGTTCGGCGGTTGACCCACGGGGCGCGCGAACGGCAGCGGCTGTATTCCCGCAATGAGGATTACGACGAGGCTGCCGATGGGACCGGGGAGCACGACTGGGATGGTGCGTGGAGCCAGCGGTCCCAGCAAGCAGCACGTCAGTATTGGCACGAGATGAAGCGCCGTGGGGAGCAGGCGGATCAGTACCGCGATGCCGCCTAGGCCGATTTGGTCTTTCGGCTGCTGGGCGTTAAGCTGTCAGGCGAAGTTTTGATATGTTTCAAAGTTTCACCGAAGACCGTCGGTCACTTGGGAAAACGCTTTCCAGCCGTGCTGATCTGATCAGCAAGCTCGTGCGAGCGCTCCCGGGTTGAAGGATCATCGTCATGATGACGGCCCACGCAGGTAACACGAGACGTTTTGTATCGCGCCGCTAGGTTTACGCCAGTGAGCTGCGGTTCCAGAAGCGCCCCGTTGCCCCCTGCGGGTACGGGGCGCTTTGTCGTTGTGAAAGTGTTTCCTTCGTTTCGATCGCCGGTGCACGTACACACGTACACCAGAACATCAGGAAGGAGGCGAGAGTATGGCTAATCCAAAGAACACTGCAGCGCTGCAGGAGCTCAAGGCACGCTTCGAGGAAGCAGACGCCACCGTGCTGACCGAATACCGCGGTCTGTCCGTGGTTGAGACCACCGAGCTGCGTCGCGCGCTGGGTCAGGATGTCACCTACTCCGTCGCCAAGAACACCCTGCTCAAGCTGGCTGCTAAGGAAGCCGGCGTTGAGATTGACGAATCCCTGCTGACTGGTCCTACCGCTGTTGCTTTCATCAAGGGCGAGGCTGTTGACGCGGCTAAGGCCATGAAGGATTTCGGCAAGGATCACGATGCTTTCGTCGTCAAGGGCGGGAACATGGACGGCGCTTCGCTGTCCGCTGAGCAGGTCATGGCTATCGCCGACCTGGACAACCGCGAGACCACCCTGGCCAAGCTGGCCGGTGCTCTCCAGGGTTCCTTGGCAAAGGCTGCTGGACTGTTCAACGCTCCTGCGTCCCAGGTTGCACGCCTCGCGGCTGCCCTGCAGGAGAAGAAGGACTAGTTCCGCCACGCTGGGCGCGAGGGCACGGTGTGCCACCGCGCTGGACCACAGGCCGGTCCACCACAGTAAAAACTTTTAAAAACACTTCGCCGCAGGGCCGATTGCCCAGGCGGCACAACACGAAAGGATGCCTATTATGGCTAAGTTCACCAACGAAGAGCTGCTGGATGCCTTCAAGGAGATGACCCTGATCGAGCTCTCTGAGTTCGTCAAGCTGTTCGAGGAGACCTTCGACGTCACCGCTGCTGCTCCGGTTGCTGCTGTTGCAGCTGCTGGTGGCGCTGAGGGCGGCGCTGCTGCTGAGGAGAAGGACGAGTTCGACGTCGTCCTGGAGGACGCAGGCGCTAAGAAGATCGGCGTCATTAAGGTCGTCCGCGAGGTCGTCTCCGGCCTGGGCCTGAAGGAGGCTAAGGAGCTCGTTGAGGCTGCTCCGAAGGCTCTGCTCGAGGGCGCTTCCAAGGAGGACGCTGAGGCAGCTAAGACTAAGCTGGAAGAGGCCGGCGCAAAGGTCTCCCTCAAGTAATCCAGTTGCCGCGCACAGCGGCCGCGTGATTCACCGCCCCGCAAGGTTCGCCTTGCCGGGGCGGTTTTTCTATTGCTGCCCAGCGCTACTTTTTAAAGGGAACAGCGTGTCTGCGGGCTGTTGTAGCATGTTCAGCATGAACTCGAAGTCCCGTATCGTTGCTGTGTTTGTGCTCGGCCTGGCCAGCGCCATGATCGTGGCGGGCGTGCTCCTGCCACGGCTCTTCCCCGAGGAGCGGCCGGTGCCACTGAGCCTGCAGCACACCACCTTCACCTTGGAGGACGAGGACGCAACCGTGGGTCCGGGGTACTTGGGCGTGGGGAAGGATGAGCCCATCCAGGCGCCGGTGGCTCGCCAGTTCAACATGCAACTGGGCCAGCCGGCCACGGAGGAGGAGGCGACGGTGCGCGTCGGCGTCTCCAACGCCCGCACCAATGTGAAGGACGATCTGGAGTCCCTGCTGGACGCGCAGGTCTATAGCTACCGGCTGAACCGGATGAACGGTGAAGCCGTGGGGGAGGCCAAGGTCGCGGATTCCCCGGCGACCCCGCCGAAGTCTGTGGAGATGGAGGGCTCCTGGGCGAAGTTCCCGGTGGATACCCAGCAGCAGAGCTACGAGTACTTCGACTGGACCGCCCGTCATGCCTACCCGGCGGAGTTCCGGGGCACTGAGCGTCGGGAAACCTCTAGCGGTGAGGAGAAGGAGATCTACCTCTTCCGTCAGGAGATTCCGGCGGAAAAGGTCAGCTCCCACTACAGCGGCATCCGCAATGCCATCGTCAAGGACGGCGACCGTGCGGAGCTGTATCACGGTGGCTGGCGCGAGCTGGCGGTGGAGCCGGAGTCCGGCATGATCGTCGGCATCGAGGAACACATCCAGGACGAATACCGCAACGCCGAAGGGAAGGCGGTGGAGCCCCTGCTGACCTTTGAAGGCCGCACGACCGAGGCCAATGAGCGTCAGATGCTGGACCAGGCGGACGAGCTCGGCGGAAAGCGCTCCACGGAAAAGTGGGGCCGCGGGGTATTCTGGGCCGGTGTGATTCTGCTGCTCGCCGCACTCGTCGTGGCGCTGCGCCGGGAACGGAAGCGCCGGGCTACAAGCGTGTAATTTTGCGCCCGTCGAAGCGGACAGATACTATCGGCCTGTTCGGTGTCCATGGGGGTGGACATTTGGGGGCATCTACTATATGGTAGTTCGTTGCGCTGGTTAAATTCTGAACCCTTGTGGGCAGGCGAGTTGAGAGATGATGATCTCACCAACAATCGGCCTTGGCAATGAGCTTCCCTCCAGCAGTCGCAGACTGCGGAAAAGCGGATTTGACAAGGTCCTTTAGGCATTCCTGCTTATCTGGCGTTCGGAATCACACCACCGATATAGACCACCACGAAAAATCGTACGCTCACGCAACCGTTTCCCAGCCTGGCTCCACCCAGGCGAGGAGAAACGCTTAGTGCTGGAAGGACCCATCTTGGCAGTCTCCCGCCAGACAAGTTCAGTGGCCGGAATCCCCGGAGCTTCGACTCGCTACTCTTTCGCGAAGATCGACGCCCCGATCGAGGTTCCAGGCCTTCTTGACCTCCAACGAGAGTCCTTCGCCTGGCTCGTCGGCGCCCCGGAGTGGCGCGCCCGCATGCAGGCCGAGGCTGGGGAGGGAGTCCGCGTCACGAGCGGACTGGAGGACATTCTCGAAGAGCTGTCCCCCATTGAGGATTATTCGGAAAACATGTCCCTCACGCTCTCGGAGCCACGCTTCGACGACATGAAGACCTCCATCGACGAGGCCAAGGAAAAGGACATCAACTACGCGGCACCGCTGTACGTGACCGCGGAGTTCACCAACGCCCAGTCCGGCGAAATTAAGTCCCAGACCGTCTTCATCGGCGATTTCCCGATGATGACCGACAAGGGCACCTTCATCATCAACGGCACCGAGCGTGTCGTCGTCTCCCAGCTGGTCCGCTCCCCGGGCGTGTACTTCGATGAGTCGATCGACACCTCCACCGAGCGCCCGCTGCACGGCGTGAAGGTCATCCCGTCCCGCGGTGCATGGCTGGAGTTCGACGTCGATAAGCGCGACACCGTCGGCGTCCGCATCGACCGTAAGCGCCGCCAGCCGGTGACCGTCCTGCTGAAGGCCCTCGGCCTGACCACCCAGGAGATCACCGACCGCTTCGGCTTCTCCGAGATCATGATGTCCACCCTCGAGAAGGATGGCGTCGAGAACACGGACGAGGCACTGCTGGAGATCTACCGCAAGCAGCGTCCAGGCGAGTCCCCGACCCGCGACTCCGCGCAGGCCCTGCTGGAGAACTCCTTCTTCCGCCCGAAGCGCTACGACCTGGCGAAGGTCGGCCGCTACAAGGTCAACCGCAAGCTCGGCCTCGGTGGCGACACCGACGGCACCATGACCCTGACCGAGGAAGACATCCTCACCACGATCGAGTACCTCGTCCGCCTGCACGCTGGCGAGCGCACCATGACCTCCCCGGAGGGCGTGGAGATCCCGATCGAGGTCGACGACATCGACCACTTCGGTAACCGCCGCCTGCGTACGGTCGGCGAGCTGATCCAGAACCAGGTCCGGGTTGGTCTGTCCCGCATGGAGCGCGTCGTCCGCGAGCGCATGACCACGCAGGACGCCGAGTCCATCACCCCGACCTCCCTGATCAACGTGCGTCCGGTCTCGGCAGCGATCCGCGAGTTCTTCGGTACCTCGCAGCTGTCCCAGTTCATGGACCAGAACAACTCCCTGTCCGGCCTGACCCACAAGCGCCGCCTGTCTGCGCTGGGTCCGGGTGGTCTGTCCCGTGAGCGTGCTGGCCTCGAGGTCCGCGACGTTCACCCGTCTCACTACGGCCGCATGTGCCCGATTGAGACCCCGGAGGGCCCGAACATTGGTCTGATCGGTTCCCTGTCTTCCTACGCTCGCGTGAACCCGTTCGGTTTCATCGAGACGCCGTACCGTCGCGTCGTCGATGGCAAGATCACCGACGAGGTCGAGTACTTCACCGCTGACGAAGAGGACCGTCACGTCATCGCTCAGGCGAATACGCCTTTCGATGCGGACATGAAGTTCACCGAGGACCAGATTGAGGTCCGTCTGCGCGGCGGCGACGTGGAGGTCGTCCCGGCAAGCCAGGTGGATTACATGGACGTCTCCCCGCGCCAGATGGTCTCCGTCGCAACCGCGATGATTCCGTTCCTGGAGCACGACGACGCCAACCGTGCCCTCATGGGTGCGAACATGCAGCGTCAGGCTGTGCCACTGCTGCGCGCCGAGGCCCCGTACGTCGGTACCGGTATCGAGCAGCGCGCTGCCTACGACGCCGGTGACCTGATCATCGCCCCGAAGGCTGGTGTGGTGGAGTACGTCTCCGCTGACTACATCACCATCATGGACGATGAGGGCATCCGCGATACCTTCATGCTGCGCAAGTTCGAGCGCACCAACCAGGGCACCAGCTACAACCAGAAGCCGCTGGTTAACCAGGGCGACCGCGTCGAGGCCGGCCAGGTCATCGCCGACGGCCCGGGCACCGATAACGGTGAGATGGCGCTGGGCAAGAACCTGCTCGTCGCCTTCATGCCGTGGGAGGGTCACAACTACGAGGATGCGATCATCCTCTCCCAGCGCATGGTTGAGGAGGACGTGCTGACCTCGATCCACATCGAGGAGTACGAGATCGACGCCCGCGACACCAAGCTGGGCCCGGAGGAGATCACCCGCGACATCCCGAACGTCGGCGAGGACGTCCTTGCTGACCTGGACGAGCGCGGTATCGTCCGCATCGGTGCGGACGTCCGCGACGGTGACATCCTCGTCGGTAAGGTCACCCCGAAGGGTGAGACGGAGCTGACCCCGGAGGAGCGCCTGCTGCGCGCCATCTTCGGTGAGAAGGCCCGCGAGGTTCGCGATACCTCCATGAAGGTCCCGCACGGTGAGACCGGCAAGGTCATCGGCGTGCGCGTCTTCTCCCGTGAGGACGACGACGACCTCGCCGCTGGTGTCAACGAGATGGTCCGCGTCTACGTCGCCCAGAAGCGCAAGATCCAGGACGGCGATAAGCTCGCCGGCCGCCACGGCAACAAGGGTGTCGTCGGCAAGATCCTGCCGCAGGAGGATATGCCGTTCCTGCCGGACGGTACCCCGGTGGACATCATCCTGAACACCCACGGTGTGCCGCGTCGTATGAACATTGGTCAGGTCTTGGAGGTGCACCTGGGCTGGCTGGCGAAGGCCGGTTGGCAGGTCGACACCAACTCCGACGACCCGAAGATCAAGGCCATGCTGGAGACGCTGCCGGAGGATCTCTACGACGTTCCGGCCGACTCCCTGACCTCCACCCCGGTGTTCGACGGTGCGTCCAACGCCGAGCTGTCCGGTCTGCTGCGCTCCTCGCGCCCGAACCGCGACGGTATCCGCCTGGTGGATGACTTCGGTAAGGCGCAGCTGATCGACGGCCGTACTGGTGAGCCATACGAGCACCCGATCTCCGTGGGCTACATGTACATGCTGAAGCTGCACCACCTGGTCGATGAGAAGATTCACGCCCGTTCCACCGGTCCTTACTCCATGATTACCCAGCAGCCGCTGGGTGGTAAGGCCCAGTTCGGTGGCCAGCGCTTCGGCGAGATGGAGGTGTGGGCAATGCAGGCATACGGTGCCGCCTACACCCTGCAGGAGCTTCTGACCATCAAGTCCGATGACGTGGTGGGCCGCGTGAAGGTCTACGAGGCGATCGTGAAGGGCGAGAACATCCCGGATCCGGGTATCCCAGAGTCCTTCAAGGTCCTCCTCAAGGAGCTGCAGTCCCTGTGCCTGAACCTTGAGGTTCTGGCCGCGGACGGCACCCCGATGGAGCTGTCCTCCGATGATGACGACGAGCTTGAGTCCGCAAACGCAGCGCTGGGTATTAACCTGCAGCGCGATGAGCGTCCAGACGCCGACATCGACGTTGGCTAACGCTCAAGGCTTCGCACACTTTCAGATTCTGACCTAGGTTCACCCACAATGGCCCTCCACATTCTTGGAGGGGAAAGGAAGTCCACGTGCTGGACGTCAACTTCTTCGACGAACTACGCATTGGCCTGGCCACGGCCGATGACATCCGTCGCTGGTCGCGCGGCGAGGTAAAGAAGCCCGAGACGATCAACTACCGCACCCTCAAGCCAGAGAAGGACGGTCTGTTCTGCGAGCGCATTTTCGGGCCGACCCGCGACTGGGAGTGCTCCTGCGGTAAGTACAAGCGTGTCCGCTACAAGGGCATCATCTGTGAGCGCTGTGGCGTCGAGGTGACCAAGTCCAAGGTTCGCCGTGAGCGCATGGGCCACATCGAGCTGGCCGCTCCGGTGACCCACATTTGGTACTTCAAGGGCGTTCCGTCCCGCCTCGGCTACCTGCTGGATCTGGCCCCGAAGGATCTCGAGAAGATCATCTACTTCGCGGCCAACATCATCACCTCTGTCGATGAGGAGGCTCGTCACAGCGACCAGACGACCCTCGAGGCAGAGATGCTGCTCGAGAAGAAGGAGGTCGAGCAGGACCGCGACGCGGACCTGGCCGACCGTGCCAAGACTCTCGAGGAGGACCTCGCGGAGCTCGAGGCTGCCGGCGCGAAGGCCGACGCCAAGAAGAAGGTGCAGAACGCCGCTGACCGCGAGATGCGCCACATCCGTGAGCGCGCTGAGCGCGAGGTGGAGCGCCTCGACGAGATCTGGAACACCTTCGTCAAGCTCGCCCCGAAGCAGATGATCGCGGACGAGACGCTCTACGAGGAGCTGCTCGACCGCTACGAGGATTACTTCACCGGCGGCATGGGCGCGGAGGCTATCCAGACCCTGATCCGCAACTTCGACCTCGAGGCCGAGGCCGAGTCCCTGCGTGAGGTCATCCGCGACGGCAAGGGCCAGCGCAAGCTGCGCGCCCTCAAGCGCCTGAAGGTCGTCGCTGCGTTCCTGCGCTCCGGCAACGACCCGGCCGGCATGGTCCTGGACTGCATCCCGGTCATCCCGCCGGAGCTGCGTCCGATGGTTCAGCTGGACGGTGGCCGCTTCGCGACCTCCGACCTCAACGACCTGTACCGTCGCGTCATCAACCGCAACAACCGCCTGAAGCGCATGCTGGATCTCGGTGCACCTGAGATCATCGTGAACAACGAGAAGCGCATGCTGCAGGAGTCCGTGGACGCGCTGTTCGACAACGGCCGTCGCGGCCGTCCGGTCACCGGCCCGGGCAACCGTCCGCTGAAGTCCCTCTCCGACCTGCTGAAGGGTAAGCAGGGCCGCTTCCGCCAGAACCTGCTGGGTAAGCGTGTGGACTACTCCGGCCGTTCGGTGATTATCGTTGGTCCGCAGCTGAAGCTGCACCAGTGTGGTCTGCCGAAGCTGATGGCCCTGGAACTGTTCAAGCCTTTCGTGATGAAGCGCCTGGTGGAGAAGTCCTACGCGCAGAACATCAAGTCCGCGAAGCGCATGGTTGAGCGCCAGCGCCCAGAGGTCTGGGACGTTCTGGAAGAGGCCATCGCCGAGCACCCGGTGATGCTGAACCGTGCACCAACGCTGCACCGCCTGGGTATCCAGGCCTTCGAGCCCGTGCTGATTGAGGGTAAGGCTATTCAGCTGCACCCGCTGGCTTGTGAGGCCTTCAACGCGGACTTCGATGGTGACCAGATGGCAGTCCACCTGCCGCTGTCCGACGAGGCCCAGGCTGAGGCCCGCATCCTGATGCTGGCTTCCAACAACATCCTGTCCCCGGCCTCCGGTAAGCCGCTGGCTATGCCGCGTCTGGACATGGTCACCGGCCTGTACTACCTGACCCTGATCAAGGGCAAGGAGGAGTTCGGCGGCCAGGGTGCCTTCACCGAGGCCACCGAGCAGGGCCCGGCAACTGGCGTGTACACCTCCCTGGCGGAGGCCATCATGGCCTACGACCGTGGTGTGCTCGGCCTGCAGGCCCCGATCCACGTCCGCATCGACCACCTTCGCCCGCCGGCTGAGGTTGAGGCGGAGCAGTTCCCGGATGGTTGGCAGAAGGGCCAGACCTGGACCGCCGAGACCACCCTGGGCCGCGTGCAGTTCAACGAGCTGCTGCCGTGGAACTACCCGTACGTCGAAGGCGTGATGGACAAGAAGAACCAGGCCGTCGTCATTAACGACCTGGCAGCGAAGTACCCGATGATCACCGTCGCGCAGACGGTGGACAAGCTGAAGGACGCTGGCTTCTACTGGGCAACCCGCTCCGGTGTGACCATCACCATGCACGACGTGCTGGTTCTGCCGAATAAGCAGGAGATCCTCGACGAGTACGAGGCCAAGGCACAGCGCATCGAGAAGAAGCTGGCCCGAGGCAAGATCAACGAGTCCGAGCGCTACCAGTCCCTGGTTGACCTGTGGAAGGAAGCAACGGACTTCGTCGGTGAGTCGGTGGAGAAGCTCTACCCGGATGACAACCCGATCCCGATGATCGTGAAGTCCGGTGCTGCCGGTAACATGCGCCAGATCTGGACCCTGGCCGGCATGAAGGGCATGGTCACGAACTCCCGCGGTGACTACATCACCCGCCCGGTGAAGACCTCCTTCCGTGAGGGCCTGTCCGTGCTCGAGTACTTCAACAACTCCCACGGTTCCCGTAAGGGTCTGGCGGATACGGCACTGCGTACCGCTGACTCCGGTTACCTCACCCGTCGTCTGGTGGACGTCGCGCAGGACGTCATCGTCCGCGAGGACGACTGTGGCACCAAGCAGGGCGTTGTTCTGGACGTCTGCACCCCGGTGCTGGACGCCAACGGCGAGAAGACCGGCGAGTTCGCTCGCGCGGACTTCGTCGAGACCTCCGTGCTGGGCCGCTTCCTGGCCGCCGACGCCATCGGCGCGAACGGCGAGGTTGTCTGCGAGGCCGGTGCGATCATCGGCGAGCTGGAGCTGGCCGAGCTGGTCAAGGCTGGTGTGGAGACCGTCAAGGCCCGCTCCGTCATGACCTGTGGCACCGCCACCGGCGTGTGCTCCACCTGCTACGGCAAGTCCATGGCGACGGGTAAGAAGGTCGAGATCGGCGAGGCTGTCGGTATCGTGGCTGCCCAGTCCATTGGTGAGCCGGGTACTCAGCTGACGATGCGTACCTTCCACCTCGGTGGTGTTGGTGGCGATATTACGGGTGGTCTGCCGCGTGTTCAGGAGCTGTTCGAGGCTCGTGTTCCGAAGGCGAAGTCCCCGATCGCTTCCGTGGACGGCAAGATCAAGATCGAGGACGACGACGCGTTCTTCACCCTCACGATCATCCCGGACGATGGTTCCGAGGAGGTTGTGTACGAGAAGCTGTCGAAGCGTCAGGGCCTGGCAACGCTGGGTACCGGCGGCGTGGAGCGTCCGCTCCGCGACGGTGACCACGTGAAGATGGGCCAGCAGCTGCTGAAGGGCGCTGCGGATCCGCACGAGGTGCTCCGCGTGATGGGTCGCCGTGGCGTGCAGCAGCACCTGATCAACGAGGTGCAGAAGGTGTACCGCGATCAGGGTGTGGCTATCCACGACAAGCACATCGAGATCATCGTGCGCCAGATGCTGCGCCGCGTGACGGTCATCGACTCCGGTTCCACGGAGTACCTGCCGGGCTCCCTGGTGGATCACTCCGATGCGGTTGCTGCGTCGAAGGAGGCCGTGAAGACTGGTGGCCGCCCGGTCGAGGTTCGCGCCGAGATCATGGGTATCACCAAGGCTTCCCTGGCAACCGAGTCCTGGCTGTCCGCCGCCTCCTTCCAGGAGACCACTCGCGTGCTGACGGACGCTGCGATCAACAAGCGTTCCGATAAGCTCATCGGTCTCAAGGAGAACGTGATCATCGGTAAGCTGATCCCGGCTGGTACGGGTATCGCCCGCTACCGCAACATCCAGGTCCAGCCGACCGAGGAGGCTCGTGCTGCGGCGTTCACGCTGCCGTCGACCTTCGGTGACGGTTTCTACGGTGACGAGGGCTACGGTGAGTTCACCGGCGCGTCCGTCCCGCTGGATGACCTCGGCCTGCACTAAGGCTTAGGGTTTCTAGGCTTTGGCCTAGAGGTTTAAGGCCTCAGGGTTTTAGAACCCTGAGGCCTTTTGCTGTGCGCGGGGGAGGGGAGGGAAGCGATCGGTGGGGTGGTGGCGAGTGATGGGGGCGGTTGAGACCCCCGACTCGTAGCTAATCCAGCCGGAGGATGCGGATTCTGATGTTTCCGAAGGCATTGGAGCCGGTGATGTGCAGCGTCGGGGCGTTTGCGGGGAGCTGCTCCGGTGGCACAGCACCGCGGGCGACCTTGAAAATCGTGTTCCCGAGTGCCCCGTCGGCGTCGACGGTGACCCGGATTCCCTCCGGAACAAGAACCTCGATCGTCCCGAGAGCACCGGCGACATCGAAGGTGGTGTGGTGGGATGCGAGACGTGCGGACATAAGATCTACGGTCACGTTGCCCCCATGGGCTCGGATTTCTTGATAGGCGGGCACGGTCCAGTGGTGGAGCCGACGGTTGGAGAGGGTTGCTTGCACCCTGCGGTTGGGTAGGTTTTCGCCAGTGACCATCTGGTTGGCGAAATATGCGACCTCTTCCGGGGGCCGCGTGGGCACCGACGGGCGGTTGAAATTAGTGAGCTTTTCCCAGAAGCTTTGCCCATTATTTTTGGGCGCAGGCCGCTGCGTGGCAGGGCTCGGGCTCGTCGAGGCAGTAGGGGCCGACGGGTGGCCGTAGAGTGCCGCGCGCGGGTCGAGGAAAAGATCTGTCAGCGGCACGAGCAGCTCGCCTCGGGTCTGGGCGACGATGCACTGCTGCACTCGCTCGTCGAACTCCGCGATGCTGATCTGGCCGCGGCCAAGGGCATCGTGGAGGAGAGCTTGGGCGCGGTTGCGGTCATTGTCATCGCAACGGAGGGCATCGTCGTTCATGGCTAAGAGGATAGTTGAGTCGCGCGCTTCGCGGATACCCATGGATCTTGCGCAGCGAGCTGTGGACTCCGTCTGCAATATTCGGCTTTAGCTGCAGAAAAGGGCCCTCTGTGGGGTACTGGGCGTGGCTGCAAGCCTTGTCCGATCCCTAACCGTGCTGTGGCACCTTCACCTCACCGAAGTCGCCCGCGCAGCTCATCGACGTATTAGTTTCTTGAGCTCTCGCAGCCGTCGGAGCTGAGCAATTGCCACCGGGAATCTTCACGATCTGGGCGTTGCCGTGGTTATAAGCGTCATAAGGCATGCCGTTCGCGTACCCCTGCATTGCTTCCAACCCCGCAGCGCAATCCGTGCCGGCGGTGACTGCGTATACCTTCTGGTTCACCACCGGCTCGCTGGGCTGCGAGAAATCACGAGTTTTTACCTGCCCGCAATAATCCCCAGGCTGCGTATCCGCGGGTGCGGCGTTCGGGGTCGGCTTTCCTGCTACCGGGGACGCCTCACCCTCCGATTCTCCCGCGCTCTGAGGCCGTGCCGAAGCAGTGCTTCTGTCCTGAACGGGAGGTTTTTCGGCGTCGGTCGGCTGTGGCTTCCTCGAGCTACTCGAGGTTTCGGGAGCGGTGTTTGCCGTGGTCGAGGATTCGGATGCAGTGGTGCTGGTTGGAGTCGAGGGCTGTGAGGCGTTGGGGGTGTCCTCGGAACTGCAGCCGGAGAGTAGGCCGGCTGCGAGCAACGGTGCGACGATCGCGACGGCACGCGGCGAACGGTGCAAAGTTGTGCGTCCTGAGGTTGGCTGGGCGTTTCCAATACGGGTTGTGGTCATCATGGGGGAGACTGTAGCGCGCAGTGCGGACACGGCTGCCGGTTTTCCCTCACAGGAAGGTGAGGGGGCCGTAGATTATTCACCGTTGAGTCGGACGAAGATGTAGACGCTAGAATCTTGCCCCATGGGAATCTTTTTTCGTGAGTCCAAGAAGGTAGGCCGCAACGGTCGCATCAACGTCTCTAGTGGTGGGGTGGGCGGCTCCTACAAGCTGGGTCCGGCCCGCATCACCCAGAAGGCCAATGGGCAGCAGATGATCCGCATCCAGACCGGCATCCCGGGCCTGAATTTCACCAAGACCTTCGGCAAGAAGCCCCGTTAGGCCACGTAGCGCCCGGCGTCATCGACGTTCCGGGCCCACTGCAGGTGTAGCTCGTGCCCGAGCCTTGCGACCTCGCCCTGTAGCTCCTCAAGGTGCTGCTCGATCACCGAGCCCGGCCACAGTGTGGTGCGCATCTGCAGTTCCACGCCGTACTGCTCTGCCGCGGCGGCGGCTACCCGTAGCGAATCCCACATTCGCTCCGCGGCCCGCGGCGCCAGCCCCGTGACCGCAGCGGCATGACGGGGGAGCGCTTTAACGTCCAGCCCGATCCAATCCGGTCGTGTTTCCTCCGTGGCCAGCAAGGCGCGTAGCCGCGCGGGCGCGTACCCGCTCGTGTGCAAGCCCACCGGGAAGCCGGCAACCTTCGTGGCCGCAAGCGCTGCGGCCAGCCCGGCCGCCGCCAGTGGCTCACCACCAGAGATCACCAAACCATCCAGCATCCCTCGGCGCCGCTCCATGAGCTCCAGGGCATCCGAGAAGAGCGGTCGCCCCTCGGCTCCGCGAGCCCCACCCGAGCCATCGCCAGCCCCGCCCAAATCTGCAGCAGGCTCGCCTCCGCCCACCACCGGGAATTCCTGCAGCTGCGCATTGTGGCAGTACACGCAGCGCAGCGGGCAACCCTGGGTGAACACGGTCGCCGTCAGTTTTCCTGGCCAGTCAGTAGCGGAAAAGGGAATCAGCCCTGCCAAGGCCAAGCGGTTGGCGTCCTGAAAAGCGGCGGAACTACGCATGCGGTCGGGCTCCAACCGCGGACGGCGAGAACTCGCCAACCTGCATCGCCACAGCCTCACGGAAGTACTCCCGCTCGCTGAACTCGCCGCGCTTGCCGGTGTTGAAGCTGCTCGTCGGGCGGAAGTATCCCATCACACGCGTCCACACCTCGGTATCGGTGCCACAGCTGGGGCACTGTGGGTGCTCGCCGGACAGGTATCCGTGCTGCGGGCACACCGAAAACGTCGGGGTGACCGTCAGGTACGGCAGCTCGAAGCTCTCCAGTGCCCGGCGCACCAGGGTCGCGCAGGCCTCCCCGGAGCTCATCGCGGCTCCCATGTAGAGGTGGAGCACGGTGCCGCCGGTGTACTTCTTCTGCAGCTCCTCCTGTTCAGCCAGTGCAGCGAAGGGGTCCGGGGTGTGCGCCACGGGCAGCTGCGAGGAGTTGGTGTAATACGGCTGCTCTGAGGTGCCTGCCTGCAGGATTTCCGGGTAGCGTGCGCGGTCCTCGCGGGCGAAGCGGTAGGTCGCGCCTTCAGCCGGGGTGGCTTCCAGGTTGTAGAGGTTGCCGGTGGCCTCCTGCGCTTCGACGAGCCGGTCGTTGAGGTGGTCGAGCAGCCGGGCGACGAGCGCGTGGCCCTCGTGGTCGGTGATGTCCCGGTCCCCGCCGGTGAAGTTGCGGACCATCTCGTTGCAGCCGTTCACGCCGATGGTCGAGAAGTGGTTGTTCAGGCTGGGTAGCCAGCGGCTGGTGTAGGGGTAGAGTCCCCGTTCCATGTTCTCGGCGACGAACTGCCGTCGCCGCTCCAGCGTGTCGACCGCGAGATCCACGAGTTCGTCGACTGCCGCGAAGAGCGCTGCTTCGTCGCCGTGGTGCAGGTAGCCGAGCCGTGCGCAGTTGATCGTGACGACGCCAATAGAGCCGGTCAGCTCGGAGGAGCCAAAAAGGCCATTGCCGCGCTTCATGAGTTCGCGGAGGTCCAGCTGCAGGCGGCAGCACATGGAGCGCACCATGCCCGGGTCGAGATCCGAGTTGAGGAAGCTCTGGAAGTACGGCAGCCCGTACTTGGCGGTCATATCGAAAAGCAGGGCGGCGTTGGCGCTGTGCCAGTCGAAGTCCGGGGTGATGTTGTAGGTGGGGATGGGAAAGGTGAACGGGCGGCCATCGGCATCCCCGGCGCTCATGACCTCCAGGAAGGCCCGGTTAATTATGTCCATCTCTGCTTGGAGTTCGCCGTAGGTGAAGTCCACGGGCTCGCCCCCGATGAGTGGGTTCTGTTCTGCGAGGTCGGCGGGGCAGGTCCAGTCGAAGGTGAGGTTGGTGAAGGGGGTTTGGGTGCCCCAGCGGGAGGGCACGTTGAGGTTATAGATGAATTCCTGCAGGCACTGCTTGACTTCCTCGAAGCTGAGGCTATCCAGGCGGACGAAGGGGGCCATGTAGGTGTCGAAGCTGGAGAACGCCTGGGCGCCGGCCCACTCGTTTTGTAGGGTGCCGAGGAAGTTGACGGCCTGGCCGCAGGCGCTGGAGAGGTGGCGGGGCGGATGGGAAGAGATCGCGCCCGGGACGCCGCCGAAGCCTTCTTCGAGGAGTTGGCGCAGGGACCAGCCGGCGCAGTAGCCGGTGAGGCTGTCGAGGTCGTGGATGTGGATATCGCCGGAGCGGTGGGCGGCGCCAGCCTCGGGGGCGAAGATCTCGTCCAGCCAGTAGTTTGCGGCGACCTTGCCGGAGGCGTTGAGGATGAGCCCGCCGATTGAGTAGTCCTGGTTTGCGTTGGCGTTGATGCGCCAGTCTTGGCGGTGCAGGTACTCCTCGACTGTTTCGGTGGGGTCGACGGCGACTCGCCGCTGCGCGTTGCGGGTGTGGTCTGTGCGGCGGGCTGAGGATCGAATGCTGGGTGCGGACATGGAGGCTCCTCTCGTCGGGGTGGGGATGAGCCGTGGCGGGTGGGGTTCCACCCCGGCTGGTGCCAAATAACATACGTGGAATTCCGGGCCCCGCAAGCAATGGAAGCGCAATATATAGATGGTGACGTGTCTATAATGCCCATATGTAGTGCCTACTTGTGCGTGTGGTGTGTTTGATGCGCACGTGTAGTGAGAGCGTGATCTTGGCCTCATTGGGGTGTCGAAGTGGTTCCGCAGTGCTCCCGTCATGGCTCGCCACCCCTCTTGCCTGTCTGCGACGGGAAGGTGAGCTGGGCGTTAACTGAACATGGTCCTAAAGCCCCCTCTTCGGCTGCGATGTTGCCCGCCTGTGGTGCTAATCTCACGTGGTGGCAATGTGAGCCGGAGGGAGTAGAAGTGCACGTCCGAATTCGTCAGATCGCGGGTCTCGACGGGCTGCGAGGGGTCGCGGTGGCAGCCGTGGTGCTGTACCACTTCTTCGGCGATCTCCTGCCCGGCGGGTTCATGGGCGTGGACGTCTTCTTCGTGCTCTCCGGCTTCCTGATCACGTCGATTCTGCTGCGCGAGGTCGCCCTCACCCAGGGCGTGAGCTTCCGGGTCTTCTGGAGGCGACGCCTGCGGCGCATCGCCCCGTTGGCCCTGTTCGTTCTCATCATGACGACGGCCGTGGTGGGGACGATCGGCGGCGATCTTGCGGTGAAGCTGCGCGCCCAGTTTTTCGGTACCGCGTTCTTCGTTAATAACTGGGTGCAGATCGCGAACGCTGAGTCCTATTTCGCGAAGTCGGATATCCAGGTCACTGCACACTATTGGTCGCTGGCGATCGAGGAGCAGTACTACCTGATCTGGCCGATTCTGGTCTGGTTGGTGCTGCTCGCCGTGCGGCGCAACGCGACTCGCTTCCGCCCGCGCATGGCGGTGCTGACGGCGGTGTTGGCCGTCGCCTCCATGGTCGCGATGGCGGTGATCTTCGATCCGCAGCAGGACCCGTCGCGGGTCTACTACGGCACGGATACTCACGCTTTTGGTCTGCTGCTCGGTTCGCTGGTCGCACTCCTGCTGACCTCCCCGGTGCGTTCCCGGGTCGCGGACTCGCATCCGCGCCGCCTCAACTGGTTCAAGCACCAGCTGCTCGCGGACTGGGTCCCTGCCCTGGCCTTCGTGGGGCTCGTGGCGATGATGATGACCGTGCACGCGGAAAGTGCGTTCACCTACCGTGGCGGGCTGGTCATCGCCAGCCTGTTGACCTCTGTAGTCGTGATGGGGCTGGCGCGCGGCGATAACGCCATCGACGAGTGGATGAATATCCGGGTGCTCCGCTGGCTGGGGCACCGCTCCTTCTCCATCTACCTGTGGCACTGGCCGATCGTGATGGTTCTGCCGGTGCTGGCCCCCAAGGCGCCCGACTGGCTCATCGGCATCGTGGCTGTGGTACTCACCGCCGCGATCTCCGAGTGGAGCTTTAATCACATCGAAACCCCGTTCCGGCGCCACGGTTACCGCAAGACGATCAAGGGCTGGTTTAGTGGTGGAGTGATGCGCAAACTGAGTGTCGGATTCGCCGTCGTCCTCGTGGGGGCGCTGACCGCCTGCGGGCTGGCCACCGCTCCTTCGGAGTCGAGCCTGGAAAAGGACCTGAAGGAAAAGTCCGAGCGCCTGCAGAAGGCCAACGAGGAAGCAGCTAAGACCACCCCGCCCGTCCCGAAGGATGGCAGCAAGATCCCGGTCGAGGATCGCAAGATGCCTTCCGGCAACAAGATCAGCATGGTCGGTGACTCCGTGATGCTGGCCTCCGTGGACGCGTTGCAGGAGAAGTTCCCGGGCGCGACCGTGGACGCAGCACAGAGCAGGCACTACATCGCGGCGCTGCCGATCCTGCAGCAGATGGCGGACGCCGGAACGCTGCGCGAGTTCGTGGTGCTCGGCCTGGGCACCAATGGCCCCTCCGACGGCGCGGGGGACCCGGAGATGCTGAAGAAGATCCGGGAGGCCGTGGGCAAGGATCGCGTCATTATCTACGTGATGCCCTACGGTGACCGTGACTGGATGGCGCACGCCAACGAGGAGCTCATCGCGGAGGCGAAGAAGACCCCGAACGTTTACCTCGCGAACTGGTGCGAGGCAGCGAAGGAGAACGACGACTTCGTCGACGGCATCCACCCGGGCGAAAAGGGCGCGAAGCTCTACGCCGGCGCGGTGAAGGATGCGCTCAAGCAGTGGAAGAGCGGCAAGAAGGATATTCCACAGAGCTGCAGTAACTAGCTCACGGTTAGGGGGAAAGGCGGCAACACGGCGGGGGAGTGAGGCTGGGCTGGGGACTGTTAGCGCCAGCTAGGGCCACTCGCGGCCGCCTGCCGGTACGTGCGCCTGGGGTCACGCCCGAAAGTACCTCCGGGTGCATTTGGTTTTCGGTAGCCACTGGAGTAATCTGACCCGCGTAGATTGTATTGCTCCGATGGCGCGTACCGAATGGTAAACGGCAGAGGGTGCTTAATACAGGGATCTTCGTGCCGAGTGCGCGGAGTGATACAAAACGGTAGTGGCCCCGGAAAGAGCCCCCATTTTTTGCTGTTCAAGGGTGTTTTCGCTCAGTTCGGCAAGTGGGTGCCCCGCCAGGGGGTTCACGACATACCGAGGCTTCTGCAAGTTTAAAACCCAAAGAAGAAAGTCTATCTATGCCAACTATTCAGCAGCTGATCCGCAAGGGTCGCCACGATAAGCCGGGCAAGGTTGCGACCGCCGGCCTGAAGGGCTCCCCGCAGCGTCGTGGCGTGTGCACCCGCGTGTACACCACCACCCCGAAGAAGCCGAACTCGGCTCTGCGTAAGGTCGCCCGTGTCCGCCTGACCTCCGGCATCGAGGTCTCCGCTTACATCCCAGGTGAGGGCCACAACCTCCAGGAGCACTCCATGGTGCTCGTCCGCGGTGGTCGTGTGAAGGACCTCCCGGGTGTTCGCTACAAGATCGTCCGTGGCGCTCTGGATACCCAGGGTGTCAAGGACCGTAAGCAGGCACGTTCCCGCTACGGCGTCAAGAAGGAGAAGTAAGCCATGCCACGTAAAGGTCCAGTAGCACAGCGCCCACTCGTCAAGGACCCGGTGTACGGCGACGTCCTCGTCTCCCAGCTGGTCAACAAGATCCTGATCGACGGCAAGAAGTCCACCGCTGAGCGCATCGTCTACGGTGCCCTCGAGCAGTGCCGCGAGAAGACCGGCACCGACCCGGTCCTGACCCTGAAGAAGGCTCTCGACAACGTCAAGCCGGCCCTCGAGGTTCGCTCCCGCCGCGTCGGTGGCGCGACCTACCAGGTCCCGGTCGACGTCCGTCCGGGCCGTTCCACCACCCTGGCACTGCGTTGGCTCGTCACCTTCAGCCGCCAGCGTCGCGAGAACTCCATGGTTGAGCGTCTCGCCAACGAGATCCTCGATGCCTCCAACGGCCTGGGCGCTTCCGTGAAGCGTCGCGAGGACATCCACAAGATGGCTGAGGCTAACCGCGCCTTCGCTCACTACCGCTGGTAGTCGCTTGACCGGCTGGCCGCGGTCGCTGCGGCTAGCCCAGGCGGGAGTAGCGGGGGAGGGAAAACTCCCCCTACTCCAGACGGCCATAAAAATGGCAAAATAGAACCTGAACAGACCAATGCGGCTCGCTAGGCCTTATGCGACCAACAACCTTAAGGTCCGGGCCGCTCGACAACGATTGAGCGGAGTTTTTAACCAGTGGCACTCGAAGCACTGACCGACCTGAAGAAGGTCCGCAACATCGGCATCATGGCCCACATCGATGCCGGTAAGACCACCACCACCGAACGCATCCTCTTCTACACGGGTATCAACCGTAAGGTGGGCGAGACCCACGACGGTGCATCCACGATGGACTGGATGGACCAGGAGAAGGAGCGCGGCATCACGATTACGTCCGCCGCGACGACCTGCTTCTGGAACGACAACCAGATCAACCTGATCGATACCCCGGGTCACGTCGACTTCACCGTTGAGGTCGAGCGTTCCCTGCGTGTCCTGGACGGCGCTGTTGCTGTCTTCGACGCGAAGGAAGGCGTTGAGCCGCAGTCTGAGCAGGTCTGGCGCCAGGCTGATAAGTACGACGTCCCGCGCATCTGCTTCGTCAACAAGATGGACAAGCTGGGTGCGGACTTCTACCACACCGTGCAGACCATCATCGACCGCCTCGGCGCGAAGCCGCTGGTCATGGAGCTGCCGATCGGCGCTGAGGACAACTTCGAGGGTGTTGTCGACCTGCTGCAGATGAAGGCCCTGATGTGGCCAGGCGTCGTTGCTGCAGGCACCGAGCCGACCATCGAGGAGATCCCGGCCGACCTGCAGGAGAAGGCTGAGGAGTACCGCGAGAAGCTGATCGAGGCTGTCGCGGAGTCTGACGAAGAGCTCATGGAGCGCTACTTCGCCGGCGAGGAGATCACCGTCGACGAGATCAAGAAGCAGATCCGTCAGCTCACCATCAACGGTGAGGCATACCCGGTCTTCTGTGGTACCGCCTACAAGAACAAGGGCATCCAGCCGATCCTGGACGCCATCATCGACTACCTGCCGAACCCGATGGACGTCGGCTCGATCAAGGGCTTCGACCCGAAGGACCGCGAGGTTGAGCGCAACCGCAAGCCGTCCCGCGACGAGCCGTTCTCCGCGCTGGCGTTCAAGGTCGCTGTTCACCCGTTCTTCGGCAAGCTGACCTACGTCCGCGTCTACTCCGGCTCCGTGGAGACCGGCGACAAGATCGTCAACTCCACCAAGGACAAGCCGGAGCGCGTCGGCAAGCTGTTCCAGATGCACTCCAACAAGGAGCAGCCGGTTGACCGCGCATCCGCTGGTCACATCTACGCCTTCATCGGCCTGAAGGACACCTCCACCGGTGACACCCTGTCCGACGCCGCTAACCCGGTCGTTCTCGAGGACATGGACTTCCCGGACCCGGTCATCGAGGTGGCCATCGAGCCGAAGACCAAGTCTGACCAGGAGAAGCTGGGCACCGCCATCCAGAAGCTGGCGGAGGAGGACCCGACCTTCACCGTGAAGCTGGACGAGGAGACCGGCCAGACCGTCATCGGCGGTATGGGCGAGCTGCACCTCGACGTCCTGGTGGACCGCATGAAGCGCGAGTTCAAGGTCGAGGCAAACGTTGGTGCTCCGCAGGTTGCTTACCGCGAGACCATCAAGAAGCCGGTCGAGAAGCTCGAGTACACGCACAAGAAGCAGACCGGTGGTTCCGGTCAGTTCGCTCGCGTCATCATCGCTCTGGAGCCGCTGGAGCCGGAGGAGGGCTCCGAGGAGACCTACGAGTTCATCGACGAGGTCACCGGTGGCCGTATTCCGAAGGAGTACATCCCGTCGGTCGACCAGGGTATCCAGGACGCCATGCAGTACGGCTACCTCGCTGGCTTCCCGCTGGTGAACATCAAGGCCACCCTGCTGGACGGTGCTTACCACGAGGTTGACTCCTCCGAGATGGCCTTCAAGCTGGCTGGTTCCATGGCTCTCAAGGAGGCCGTGGCGAAGGCTAAGCCGGTTCTGCTGGAGCCGATGATGGCCGTTGAGATCATCACCCCTGAGGAGTACATGGGTGAGGTCATCGGTGACGTCAACTCCCGCCGTGGCTCCGTGTCCTCCATGGAGGACCGCTCCGGCGCGAAGGTCGTTAAGGCCCGCGTCCCGCTGTCCCAGATGTTCGGCTACGTTGGCGACCTGCGTTCCAAGACCCAGGGCCGCGCCAACTACTCCATGATCTTCGACTCCTACGCTGAGGTTCCTCAGAACGTGGCTGAGGAGATCATCGCCGAGCGCACCGGCAAGTAGTTCCCGAGGCGGGTGGGCTAGCTGGTACCGCTAGCTAGCCTCCCGGCATCGAGGTTCTACACCTTCAAGCCCGCCTGGGTTGCGATCCACGCCAGTGGAACCGTGCGAAACCTGGGCAAACACCAACCCCGCACCTGCGGGGTGGGGTAGGGGCTTGCACGTCGCACCATCGAAGTTTTTAAAGTACTTCACATTTGAGTATGATGCGGTGTGCTGGCCGTTACCCACTTGGAGAGCCTTAAGAGTTCTTCAGGGTGGCTGAGATCAAGCGCCAGCGCGTCTGGTTGCTGATTTCAGGACAGTATGTAATCGGCATAATAAATTTCGGTTTGTCAGCTACCTGCCTTTAAGAGGTAAAATGGTGAACCGGAGAAGTAAATCAATGTGGCTGCGAGAGTCGTAGCCACCGAGAAGTCCAGGAGGACACTAAGTGGCGAAGGCAAAGTTCGAGCGCACAAAGCCGCACGTAAACATCGGTACCATCGGTCACGTTGACCACGGTAAGACCACCACGACTGCTGCGATCACCAAGGTTCTGCACGACACCTACCCAGAGCAGAACAAGGCCTTCGCCTACGACGCCATCGACAAGGCGCCGGAGGAGAAGGAGCGCGGCATCACGATTAACATTTCTCACGTCGAGTACGAGACTGAGAAGCGTCACTACGCACACGTCGATGCCCCGGGCCACGCTGACTACATCAAGAACATGATCACCGGTGCTGCTCAGATGGACGGCGCCATCCTGGTTGTTGCTGCAACCGATGGCCCGATGCCGCAGACCCGTGAGCACGTTCTGCTGGCTCGCCAGGTTGGCGTTCCGTACATCCTCGTTGCACTGAACAAGTGCGACATGGTTGACGATGAGGAGCTCCTCGAGCTCGTCGAGATGGAGGTCCGCGAGCTTCTGGCTGAGCAGGACTACGACGAGGAGGCTCCGGTCGTCCCGATCTCCGCACTGGGCGCCCTGGACGGCGATCAGAAGTGGGTCGACTCCATCCTCGAGCTCATGAAGGCTTGCGACGAGTCCATCCCGGACCCGGAGCGCGAGACCGACAAGCCGTTCCTGATGCCGGTTGAGGACATCTTCACCATTACCGGTCGCGGCACCGTCGTTACCGGCCGTGTTGAGCGTGGCGTCCTGAACCTGAACGACGAGGTCGAGATCCTGGGCATCCGCGAGAAGTCCACCAAGACCACCGTCACCTCCATCGAGATGTTCAACAAGCTGCTGGACACCGCAGAGGCTGGCGACAACGCTGCACTGCTGCTGCGTGGTCTGAAGCGTGAGGACGTCGAGCGCGGCCAGATCATCGCTAAGCCGGGCGCTTACACCCCGCACACCGAGTTCGAGGGCTCCGTCTACGTCCTGTCCAAGGACGAGGGCGGCCGTCACACCCCGTTCTTCGACAACTACCGTCCGCAGTTCTACTTCCGTACCACCGACGTCACCGGTGTCGTTACCCTGCCAGAGGGCACCGACATGGTTATGCCGGGCGACAACGTTGAGATGAGCGTCAAGCTGATCCAGCCGGTCGCAATGGACGAGGGTCTGCGCTTCGCTATCCGTGAGGGTGGCCGCACCGTTGGTGCTGGTCGTGTGACCAAGATCAACAAGTAATCATCAAGATTACTTCGCTGATCATCGCCTAGCGCTCCGGCGCTAAGCGGTCTAAGGCTAAAAGAGCCCCGGATTCTTCGGAATCCGGGGCTCTTTTCCTATCCCTACTGCCTCTTAGCTATGAACCGAGGAACGGTAGGCGCAGCAGCGAGAATAGCCAGTCGAAGATCTTCGCGATCCACTCAAAGCCAGTCGAGAAGAATCCGGTGATGCGTTCCCACACGCTCTTTGGTTTCTTTCCTTCTCCCCCTGGCTTGGAATCCCCGGGGGTATCCGGCTCGTCCGACTGGTTGCCATCTTGCGGCTTCGTGTCCTCGTCGGGCTTGGTGTCTTCGCCGGGCTTGGTGTCCGCGTCCGGCTTCTCCTGTTCAGAGCCTGGCTGACCTTCTGGTTCCGTTCCCGGCTCTTCAGGCGCCGCTGGCTCTACCTGGTCAGTGTGGTCTCCCTGCTTCGGATCAGTGGAATCCAGACGCAGGATTACTGCGTGTTCAAGATAGGTAGAGTTGTCCGTCTCAATAGAGTAAGCGAACACCTTGTTCTTCCATTCCAGGAGGTTCCGATGCTTGCCGGCCGTATCCTTCTGGTTTGGCAGGTTGATGCTCTCAGTTTCAGTCCGTGTCGCCGGGTCTACCCAACTCAGCTTCGACTTTGATTCGCTCGTCACCAAAGCCTGGCCATCGACGAAGGCAATGTCCGAAACTTTTTGCAGATCGCCAACTGGGCCACGGTCGGACTGCGGACTAAGCGCACCGTCTTCATAGCGGAAGAACTGCATCCCTGGTCGAGACGAGTCATGGCTAAAGAATGCGACGTTGGTTCCGTCGGTGGACATGCGGGTTGCATAGGTAGCACCATCGGCGATGGTGCCCAAGTGCGTGCCACCTTCGGCCAGCTTGGCAGTACCGTCAGGCTTAATCAACACTGGCGGCACGCGGTAGGTTTCATTGTTCGCCAGGCTCACTGCAGCCGCTGGCAGGTAAAGAATGTTGCCATCCGACATCACGTTCATACTGCTTGCCAGAGCGAAGGTCCCAGCCTCGCCGTAGAGATCTCGGTTGTGGCCATTGCCGTAAAGCTTGGTCTCCGGGTTGTGTGCAGCTACGACGTCCTGGGCCGGAGTCAACTTCGCAGTGTCGGCCTTTCCTGTCGAAGTCACCCAGGTTAGCGTCGAGTCATCGTCGGTGGTGCCACGGGCGATCACTCCCACACGATCATTCGCAGCGTCGTACGCAATGCCTGTGGGCTCGGCACCCACGTTGTCGTGAAGCGTTACGGGCGTAGACCATCCCTGCGCAGAGGCCGTGGCGGCCTTCAAAGACTTGCCCTCTACCCAATAGATGTTGTTGTCTGCCCCCTCGGTGTACAGCAGACTTTCGTCGTACCGCAATGGGGCTTCGAGGGGGGCGCCGATTGCCTGCATCGTCTTAGGATCGAAGAGTTCAACTGCGGTTTTGCTTTCGGAACTCACGCGGGTTGCCAGGGCTACATAGTCCCGCAGACCCAGCATACGGTTTGGGCCAACCTCCTGGTTGGAACGGAAGCGATCTCCAATGGTCAATGGTGCTGAGTCGTTCCCAGGGCGCCCGCCTTCGCCCTCGTATTCGAAACTTAGTGGCGCCAGCGGGCCACCCAGATCATAGAAACCAGAGAAGGTGTGCACACCGTCTTCTGTCAGCGAAGTATTGATGCCCTCCCAAGAACTCTTCCCGCCCTTTTGTTCAAACTTGGCCGTCTTGGTCCAAGCCTGGGCGATCTTGGCATCGTCCTTCTCGAAAATCTTGCCACTCGGGTATTGCTTGGAACGCACGTCCGCTTCCACATGCGAGCCGTCTGGGCTCAGCACAATGGTGGGGTCCTTGATCGTCAACTCCAGTGCGCAGTTACCGCGCTGCGCAGGCTTGCCCTCGCAGTACTTGAAGTATTCAACCCGTCCCTCAAACTCGGCACGGGTGGTCTGGCTCGCTTCCTCGAAGGTCGCTTTCTTCAGGTTGAACCTGTAGTGCTGCTCAACGGTGTCGCTTTCGGACGAAGGCTTGTCGGTGCCGTTGGAATAGATCTTGGTGGCACCGTCAGTGACGTTGGTTGCCCCCAGGGAATAGCGCAGGAAGGAGTCGCGCAATGCCCAGTCCAAGCTGCCGTTGCCACTCTCGGTGGTCTCGGATGCCGGAAGGGCTGTCTGCTCAGTTTGAGCCCCGGCGATGGGGACGAGCACAGGCCCCAGTCCGATACTGAACATTCCCAGGGCGATGCCCACCGATGTTATTCGGCGGGAATTTTTAGCGATCACAATCATCTCCTCAAGATGGTGTAAAACGAACCTATATGGACAAGGTTAGGCTAACCTATCTTTAGGGGATTGGTGAGGAGGGGTAGTGAAAGATACCCCCGGGTAAACATGACGGTGCACAAGTACCGGGTCGCCCGCCTCCACCCGCGACCGGCGCGCATCCACCTTGTTGGGCTGTTCTGACAGGGGGTTAACTTGCCGCTGCCATTCCTCGCGGCTGGGCAACTGGCTGCTGCGCTGGCCGGGGAGCGGGGGCGAGAGCCCCTCTTGGGCTTAGTTGCCGTTCTTGAAGCGCTTTGTGGCGCGGTCGAGGACGTCCTGGGCGGTCTTCTCGACCTTCTTCTTCACCTTGGGTGGGACCTTGGACTCGTAGAGGCCTTGGCCTTTCTCCTTGAGCCATTTGCTGCCCTTCTCTCCGCGCTCGACGAGGTAGTCCGCGGTGGAGACGACGGGGTCCGCGTAGCGCTCGGCAAACTGGATCGCCTGTTCCGCCGCCTTCGGGTCGATGAAGGAGGGGCGGTGCTCCTGGAACTGTTCCCGCAAGGCTGCGCTGAACGCGGTCTTGCGCTCCCAACGCTCGTCAAGCTTCTTGAGCTCGGCGATAAGGGCTTCGTTGCTCCCGCCGTGGTCCGGGTGGTGCTCGCGGACGATGGCGCGGCGTGCCTTGACGTATTCCGGGTTCTTGCGGAAGCTCTGGTTGCCGCCGGTGTTGCGGGCCTGGTTGGCCATGGAAGCCTCTCCTTGGTGGTTGGGTGCCCTGCTCGGGTGTCCTGTGCCCTTGTAGGGTGCTGGCGCTGCCGGGCTGGCTCTGACGCTGCCGTTCCTTCTCGGTTTGTGCGCGCAATGCCTTTCAGGTTATCGCAGTTGTTGGCTCGCGTGGGCATAGAAAAGCCCACCCCCTCCGCCGTTTTCGGGGGAGGGGGTGAGCCGGGGTGGTTAACTGCCCGTAGTGCCTAGAGCGTGATGCTCGGCGGATGAGGGGCCGTTAATCGTTGATGCCGTGATTAGGCGAACAGCTTGCGGGAAGCTGCGAAAGCGCCAGCGGCAACCATTGCGACGACTGCGAGTGCAGCCAGGCCGCGGGCAGCAGCGTTGGAGCCGGTCTCAGCAGCGATACCACGGTCGGTAGCTGCGGGGTCTGCACCCTGAGCGCCCTCAGCCAGCTGACCGCCCTGTGCGACGACCTCGTCCTTGTTCTCGCCGAGCATCTTGTCGGAAGCAGCCTTCTCCTCAGCGGTTGGGTCCTGGTTCTTGCGGGACTCGTCCGGGGTGTAGGTCTTGCCGTCCTTCATCAGGTGCCATACGATGCCACCGATGATCAGGGCTGCCGGCAGAGCCAGCCAAGCCAGCTTCTTTTTGTCGGAGTCGGAGCTGCCCGGGTTCTCCGGCTTAGCGTCTGGGAAAGCCTCGTAGTAGGCGTTGCGGAGCTCGTCGGTGACTGGGGCGTTCCAGTCGTTGCGGTCCTTGACGTAGATCTCGCCGTCCTTGTGCTGGTACCAGGTGTTGCCCTCGGAGTCCTGCTTGGTAGCCGGTGCCGGGATGTCCTGGTTGTCATCGCCAGCCGGATCCTCGTCCTCGGTCTTCCCGTCCTCGGTCTTCCCGTCCTCGGACTTGTCGCCCTCGGTCTTCCCGTCCTCGCCCGAAGCATCCTCGCCCGCGTTAGCCTTTTCGTGTGCCTTCTTGACTTCAGCGGCCTGTTCATCGGTCAGGTAGGCGTCAAGGTCAGGGTTGTAGTAGCGACCGTTGGGCTGCAGGAAGTAGGTGACTCCATCGACCTCGGCGGTAGCGGGAGCAGGAACCTGTGCCTGTGCGACGGTTGCGCCACCGACTGCCAGGGCGCCAGCCATGACGGCTGCGGTCAGAGTGCGTGGAAAACGCTTCATGATCTCTCCTTGAAAGAAATTGGTGTTGCGTAATGCCAAACATCGGGGGCGGCATCAACAAAGTCAACTATAAGCGCTTTCTTAACTCCCGCAACAAATTTTGCACTCCCAATGAGAAAAACCCTCAAAAAGGGGTGAAATTCTCAGCTTGTCATTACTCCGCTTCTTGGGGTGTTTGCTCCTCCGCACCCTTGTCCACTGTTGTGGATGTGCCCTGGAACTGCCAGCCCACCACCGCATTGCGAACCGCTGGGGCGAGCAGGTTCGCGGGCTGAATGCAGCTGATCGTCAGGAGTCGGCCCGGCATGGGGCCCTCGCCCCAAATCTCAGGGCTTTGTGAGAGTCCTTGCTTCTCCGGGTCGTGGAGGTCGGTCGCGGAGTATACGAGCCAGGTATCGCCGGAGGCCTGGGTGCGCAGGTAGAGCTTGTCGCCGATGCTGACCTTGTGCTTATCCTTCGCGCCGTCGTAGAGGTCGTTAAATACGGCTGGGACGCCCGCGCCGGTGTGGCCCGTAATGACCACGATGTCCTTGGCGTTGGTGCCGGGTAGGGAGTAGGGCTTGTCCTCCGAGGTATAGGTGCAGGCCTTGTCCATCGTGTCTGGATTGATCGCGCCGTCCTTCACGCGGCACGGACCCTCCTCGAAGGTGGCGTGCATCTTCAATGCGGGTACGTACATCTCGATCACAGGGGAGGGGTCGATGGGAGGCGACTGCTCTGCGACTACTTCGTTATTCTCCAAGTCCTCCGGAGGGGAGAACTTGCCCGAGGGCCAGAGCGCAAACACGAGCACCAGGGCCAATGCGGCGGCGCCGAGTTTCAACCACAGTGGCTTCTTCTTGCCATCGCGCGAAGAGGTCTCCCGCCAGGCAGAGCCAAGCTGCGGTTCTGGCCGCCGGTGCTGAGCTCTCTTTTCATCCCGGCGGGCGCGGCGCTGCTGCACAGCGGTCATCTCCGGGCCAAGGGTGCGACCCTGCCGAGGGCCGCGGTGCTCATGGTCAGGGCTACTGGACGTCGCGGTGCGCCGACGAGGAGCCGAGCCTACGGGCTGGTCATCCCTGCGGTAACGAGGTTGCTCCCCGGCAGGGCGCGGGTGACGCGGGCGGCGAGCGCCCGGTTGCCCGTCAGCGGGAACTTGCGGCCGGCGGCGTTGGAGTTCGCCTTGCGGGCGGGGACGCTGGGGTTCGCCCTGCGGACGTGGACGGCGCTGGCCCGGCGGAGTGGGGCGGCCCCCTTCTGATGCCTGGGGGCGGGGACGGCGCTGTGGTTGGCCCTGGCGTGAACGGAGGGTATTGGCCTCTCCCTGTGGAAGCGGGCGGCGGCGCTGGGACCCACCCTGCGAGCGGGGGCGTTGCTCACCTTCCGGAATGGGTCGACTGCCGCGAGGCTGCTGCGCACGAGGGCGTGGGCGCGGGTGAGGGCCTTGAGCCGCGCCGTGATCTGCGGAGCGAGGGCTGTGCGTTGATCGTTGCCCTGCCTCCCGCTCCGGCGCCGGTGTGTTCGCGCGCCGGTAGGTCGGCGGTTGCGGGCCGCCCTCGTCGGACTGCGGGGAACGTGGGGCGGGCAGCGGGGATCGCCTCGGGCCCGAGTGGCGCCGACGGGGATCCATAGAATCGCTCACTGTTTTGCCCTCCTTATATATGAGGTGTCAGCAACGATCACGCCTGAAACCTCTACGAGAAAACTATGTGGCGATTCTAATGCGTGTTGCACATGCTGTGTTAAAGCTCCCGTCGTGCGCGGCCCACCGTGAACGAGCCACCGCGGGCTCAGAAAAATAAATTTGGCCTCGCGCGTTCGATGTGGTTGAATACTTGACGTTGCTTTAACACGGCACATGAGGCCATGCGTGCTTGATTAAGCCTAACCGGAACTGATCAGGATAAAACGCCCAGCCAAGAAGGTGCTGATGGTGAAGCGAGCATGAACCAACACAGTGGGGGATAACTCTGCTGTGCGGTACTTCGCGCGGGAACGGCGACACGCCCGACCGCGGGTGCCGGAGTGGGACATGGTAAATGAACAGCGGCAGTAAGCATAAGGAAAGAACCTTTTGCCTCCTCTGCGTCCACAACTGCAGATAACCAGCAGTATTTAGGCGCATGAGCACTAGTCCCCACGCGGGGAGGGTCTCTTCCAACACACAGTGTGTGCTTTGTGAACAACGCAAACGCGATCGTTTACCACCCCAACCGGTGCAACGAAGTGAACAGAGAAGACACTGAGCAAACTGGCGTCTGGACCAGGCCCCACGGCCGGACAGCGTTAAGACAAGAAAAGAAGCGTGTTCGCTCACAAGCTCGACAGCAGGTCGAGAACGTGGGCACGCTGAGGAAGAGGACAAGCGTGGCGGGACAGAAGATCCGCATCAGGCTCAAGGCCTACGATCACGAGGCAATCGACGCTTCTGCCAAGAAGATTGTTGAGACGGTCACTCGTACCGGCGCCCGTGTAGTCGGCCCGGTGCCGTTGCCAACTGAAAAGAACGTTTACTGCGTCATCCGTTCGCCGCACAAGTACAAGGACTCGCGCGAGCACTTCGAGATGCGTACTCACAAGCGCCTGATCGACATTCTCGACCCAACCCCGAAGACCGTTGATGCCCTCATGCGCATCGACCTTCCGGCAAGCGTCGACGTCAACATTCAGTAAGCCTGAGTCGAGTCTGAATACAGCAGCTTAAAGGCAGCGGAGAACAAAACTATGAGTGATATTGAGATCAAGGGCATCCTGGGCAAGAAGCTCGGCATGACCCAGATCTTCGATGACGAGAACCGCGTCGTACCGGTCACCGTCGTCGAGGCTGGGCCTTGTGTCGTAACCCAGGTGCGCACCAAGGACATCGACGGCTACGAGGCCGTCCAGATCGCATTCGGTGAGATCGACCCACGTAAGGTCAACAAGCCTGAGTCTGGCCACTTCAAGAAGGCCGGCGTTACCCCTCGTCGCCACGTCGCCGAGATCCGCGTCGCGGATGCTTCCGGCTACGAGGTTGGCCAGGACGTAACCGTCGAGATCTTCAACGAGGTCGACTTCGTGGACGTCACCGGCACCTCCAAGGGTCACGGCTTCGCCGGCGGCATGAAGCGCCACGGCTTTGCTGGCCAGGGTGCAGCACACGGTAACCAGGCAGCGCACCGTCGCGTCGGTGGTATCGGTGGAGCCGCTACCCCGGGGCGCGTCTTCAAGGGCAAGCGCATGGCAGGTCGCATGGGCAACAACCGCGTGACCATGCAGAACCTGAAGGTTGCCAAGGTCGATACCGATTCCAACCTGCTGCTCATCAAGGGCGCAGTTCCGGGTATCAACGGCGGCATCGTCGTTGTCAAGACCGCAGTGAAGGGCGGTGCTAAAGCATGAGCAATCTGAAGCTTGATGTACATACCGCTGATGGTAAGACCAACGGCAGCGTAGAGCTCCCAGCATCCATCTTCGATGTTGAGGCGTCCGTCGCGCTGATGCACCAGGTCGTTACCGCTCAGCTCGCAGCGAAGCGCCAGGGCACGCACGCAACCAAGGGTCGCGGCGAGGTCCGTGGCGGTGGCCGCAAGCCATTCCGCCAGAAGGGCACCGGCCGCGCACGCCAGGGCTCCATCCGCGCACCACACTTCACCGGTGGTGGCACGGTCCACGGCCCGCAGCCGCGCGACTACTCCCAGCGCACCCCGAAGAAGATGAAGGCTGCCGCACTGCGCGGCGCCCTGTCTGACCGCGCACGCCACTCCCGCATCCACGTGATCGAAGAGCTCGTGCCGGGCCAGATCCCATCCACCAAGTCTGCACGTTCCTTCCTGGAGCGTCTGACCGAGCGCAAGCAGATCCTGGTCGTCCTCACCCGTGAGGACCTGACCGCTCGCAAGTCCGTCGCCAACCTGCCGAACGTGCACGCACTGCCGGCAGACCAGCTGAACACCTACGACGTTCTGCACGCAGACGACGTCGTGTTCTCTGTCGAGGCACTGGACGCCTTCATCAAGGCCGCAAGCGGCGCCAACAAGGCTGAGGACCAGAACACGAAGGAGGAGGCTAAGTGAGCAACAAGGTTGTAGATCCTCGCGACGTCATCATCGCTCCGGTCGTGTCTGAAAAGTCTTACGCCCTGATGGAGCAGAACGTGTACACGTTCCTCGTCGCACCAACGTCCAACAAGACCCAGATCAAGATTGCCGTCGAGCAGATCTTCGGCGTGAAGGTCGCCAGCGTCAACACCGCAAACCGTGAGGGCAAGCTCAAGCGCACCCGCTACGGCTACGGTCGTCGCAAGGCCACCAAGCGCGCCATGGTGACCCTGGTCGCCGGCAGCGATCCGATCGACATCTTCGGTGGCACCGTCGCGTAAGCGCCGGCAAACCGACAGGTAAAGAGGAAGCAAAAGTATGGCTATTCGTAAGTACAAGCCGACTACGCCGGGTCGCCGCGCGAGCTCCGTCTCCGAGTTCAGCGAGATCACTCGCTCCACTCCAGAGAAGTCTCTGCTGCGCCCGCTGTCGAAGACCGGTGGCCGCAACGTTCACGGCCACATCACCACCCGTCACAAGGGTGGCGGCCACAAGCGTCGCTACCGCGTGATCGACTTCCGTCGTAACGACAAGGACGGCGTGGTCGCAAAGGTCGCTCACATCGAGTACGACCCGAACCGCACCGCAAACATTGCACTGCTGCACTACCGCGACGGCGAGAAGCGCTACATCATCGCCCCGCGCGGCCTGAAGCAGGGCGCACTGGTCGAGTCCGGCCCGAACGCAGACATCAAGGTTGGTAACAACCTGCCGCTGCGTAACATCCCGGCCGGTACCACCATCCACTGCGTCGAGCTGAAGCCAGGCGGCGGCGCCAAGATGGCCCGCTCCGCTGGTGCCTCGATCCAGCTGCTGGGTAAGGAAGGCAAGTACGCAGTCCTGCGTATGCCGTCCTCCGAGATCCGCCGCGTCGACATCCGTTGCCGTGCAACCGTCGGCGAGGTCGGTAACCAGGAGCAGATCAACATCCGCTGGGGCAAGGCCGGCCGCATGCGCTGGAAGGGCTGGCGCCCGACCGTCCGCGGTGCTGCTATGAACCCGGTCGACCACCCGCACGGTGGTGGTGAGGGCCGCACGTCCGGTGGCCGCCACCCAGTGTCCCCATGGGGTCAGCTGGAGGGCCGCACCCGCCGCCCGAACCGCCCGAGCGACAAGATGATTGTCCGCCGTCGCCGTCCCAACAAGAAGCGCTAAGAGGAGGTAGCAGAGAATGCCACGCAGCCTTAAGAAGGGCCCATTCGTTGACGAGCACCTCCTCAACAAGGTGGATGCTCAGAACGAGAAGGGCACCAAGCAGGTCATCAAGACCTGGTCCCGCCGCTCGACTATCTTGCCCGACTTCATCGGTCACACCTTCGCCGTCCACGACGGCCGCAAGCACGTGCCGGTGTTCATCGATGACTCGATGGTTGGTCACAAGCTGGGCGAGTTCGCACCGACGAAGACCTTTAAGGGTCACGTCAAGGACGACATGAAGGGTCGTCGATAATCATGACTGAAACTGTGAATTCCGCACGCGCCACCGCGCGTTTCGTGCGCGTCAGCCCGATGAAGGCACGCCGCGTGATCGACCTGGTCCGCGGTAAGTCCGTCGAGGACGCCCTGGCAATCCTGAAGTACGCCCCGCAGGCTGCTTCCGAGGACGTCGCCAAGGTTGTTGCCTCCGCAGCGGCTAACGCAGAGAACAACTTTGGTCTGGATCCGCGCACCCTGGTCATCTCCGAGGCATACGCCGACGAGGGCCCGACCATGCGTCGTTTCCGTCCGCGCGCTCAGGGTCGTGCTTTCCACATCCGTAAGCGCAGCAGCCACATCACCGTGGTAGTCGAGAGCCAGAAGGGAAGTGCTCAGTAGTGGGCCAGAAGATTCAACCCCACGGCCTCCGGCTGGGTATCACCTCCGATTGGCGGTCCCGCTGGTACGCCGACAAGCAGTACGCTGACTACCTTGCCGAAGACATCAAGATCCGCGAGTTCCTCTCCGAGGGCCTCGAGCGCGCCGGCATCGCGAACGTGGTCATCGAGCGCACGCACGACCGTGTGCGCGTCGACATCCACACCGCACGTCCGGGCATCGTGATCGGCCGTCGTGGCTCCGAGGCTGACCGCATCCGCGGCAAGCTCGAGAAGCTCACCGGCAAGCAGGTCCAGCTCAACATCCTCGAAGTCAAGAACGTTGATGCCAACGCTCAGCTGGTGGCTCAGTCCATCGCCGAGCAGCTGGTCAACCGTGTTGCATTCCGCCGCGCTATGCGCAAGGCAATCCAGGGTGCAATGCGTCAGCCACAGGTCAAGGGCATCAAGGTTGTCTGCTCCGGTCGCCTGGGCGGCGCGGAGATGGGTCGCACCGAGCGCTACCACGAGGGTCGCGTTCCGCTGCACACCCTCCGTGCCGAGATCGACTACGGCACCCACGAGGCCCACACCACCTTCGGCCGCATCGGCGTCAAGGTGTGGATCTACAAGGGTGACGTCGTCGGCGGTCGCCGCGAGTCCCTGATGAACGCTCGCGACGAGCGCCCGTCCCGCGGTGGTCGCCGTGAGCGCCCGCGCCGCGGTGGTGCACGCCGCCAGCGCGCCGAGAAGAAGCAGGAGGGCTAAGAACAAATGCTTATCCCCAAGCGCGTTAAGTTCCGCCGCCAGCACCGCCCGAACCGTAGCGGTTTGTCCAAGGGCGGCAACCGTGTGACCTTCGGCGACTACGGCCTGCAGGCCCTGGAGCCGACCTACATCACGAACCGTCAGATCGAGGCTGCACGTATTGCCATCAACCGCCACATCAAGCGTGGTGGCAAGGTGTGGATCAACATCTTCCCGGACCGTCCGCTGACCCAGAAGCCGCTTGGCGTGCGTATGGGTTCCGGTAAGGGCCCGGTCGAGAAGTGGGTCGCCAACGTCAAGCCTGGCCGCATCCTGTTCGAGATGTCGTACCCAGATGAGCAGACCGCGTTGGAGGCTCTGCGCCGCGCCGGCGCGAAGCTGCCATGCAAGGTGCGCATCGTGAAGAAGGAGGATCAGTTCTAATGGCTACTGGTATCCCAGCCTCTGAGCTCCGCGAGCTCAGCAACGAGGAGCTGACCACCCGCCTGAAGGAGAGCAAGGAAGAGCTGTTCAACCTTCGCTTCCAGATGGCGACCGGCCAGCTGACCAACAACCGTCGTCTGGGCGTTGTCAAGAAGGACATCGCTCGCATCTACACGGTCCTGCGCGAGCGCGAGCTCGGGCTGTCGACCAACCCTGGTGGTGACGCAGCATGAGTGAGGCTAACGTGAACAAGAAGGAAAAGGGCCAGAAGAAGGTCCGCACCGGCTACGTGGTCTCCGACAAGATGGCTAAGACCATCGTCGTCGAGCTGGAGGACCGCAAGCAGCACGCACTGTACGGCAAGATCATGCGCCGTAACTCTCGCGTGAAGGCTCACGATGAGGAAGGCCTCGCCGGTGTCGGCGACCGCGTCCGCATCGAGGAGACCCGCCCGCTGTCCAAGGACAAGCACTTCCGTCTCCTGGACATCGTAGAGAAGGCTCGCTAGTTTTCTCTAAGACTTTCCGGTCTTTGCCGGTGTGCTGATGTAAGTCAGTCGTGGTAAGGTGGAAATTCGCACTATATACCCGCCGTAGGCAACCGCCTATGGCGGGTCTTTTGCTATCCACGCCCCTTCTCAAAAGCTGCATATTAGGTTACGCTAAGTTAATTCACGCTTGCTGCACTTGTGCCACCACTTTGGCCAACGCAGCCCATAAACCCGTTATTTCCGCATCATGAGACAAGGAGCGCATGTTGTCTAGCAACCCGTTTGATGACGAACAGGGCAGCTTCTTCGCCCTTATCAACGACGAGGGACAGTACTCGTTGTGGCCTACGTTCGCCGCCGTGCCAGACGGATGGACCGTGGCTCTGGGAGACCCTTCCCGTGGCGTAGACGGCGGGGTATCGCGGGACGAGGCGATGGAGTTCATCGACCGCGAGTGGACCACCTTGCAACCGGCAGGAAAGTCTCACGCTTAAGTGAGTGCCGCACTTCCCACTGCTTCGCCTGGTGAGTCCGCTGCGGAGATTGGCCGCCTGCTCCGTCGCACCGCAACTCCAGCAATTAGTGCGGTGCTGTTCACTTTCGCCGGTGCCTTGCTCTCTGGTGCCCATTTATCTGCTGGCCAGCGTCATCGATGCGGTAGCCGCCGGTGACGGCAAGTCTGGCGTGCTGAAGGTGATTGTGTGGGCTGCCGTGGCGTGTGTTGGTACTGCCGTTGTCGCTGGCCTTGCGGAGGCGCTGACGGGTGTGACGATTGCCCAGGTAGTTGCGAAGTTGCGTGAGCGCGCCGTCGCCGCGGTGCTGAATCTGCCTTCCACCACGGTGGAGTCCCTGGGCCGGGGAGAGGTGCTGGGCCGAGTTGGTGCGGATGTCGCCGCGCTGGTGAGCAGTGCCCGCAAGTCGGTTCCATCGACCCTCAGCGCGCTGGTGATGGTCGTGGTGGCCAGCGCTGGAATAGCGGGGTTGGATTGGCGCCTCGCGTTGGCGGGGCTGTGCGGGATTCCGTTCTATGCGCTGGGGTTGCGATGGTATCTTCCTCGTTCTGCCCCTTTGTATCGACGCCAACGCGAATTAGAAGCCGGTGTCATCGGTTCCTTGCAAGGTTCTATGGAGGGCATTCGTTCGGTTCGTTCGCATCGGCTGGTGGATAGCCGCCAAGGTCTCACCAGGCGCTACGCGCAGGCTTCGCGGGACGAATCAATCGCTGCGTTTCGTGTGTTTTCCGGGCTGGTGGCGCGGGAGAACTTCGCGGAGTTCATGGGGTTGTCAGCCCTGTCTGTCGTAGGCTGGTTGCTCTTCCGCGAAGATGCGGTGACGGTGGGCGAGATCTCGGCAGCGTTGATTCTGTTCCACCGTCAGTTCGTGCCGATCGGCACGATTCTGTTCACCTTTGATGAACTGCAGCGCAGCGGGGCGGCCTTGGGGCGCATCGTGGGACTCATTCGCTCCGCGGGTGCGGATACGCCACAGCCGATTGATGACTACTCCTCGCATCGGCAGAGTCCAGCTGTAGAGGTCAAGGGCCTGAATTATCGGTACGAGGATGGCCCAGAGATCTTGCATGACTTGGCGTTCCACATCCCTGCGGGGTGCACGGTATGCGTGGTCGGCGGATCGGGAGCTGGCAAGTCCACGGTTGCGGAAATTGTCTCTGGAACCCTCGAGATGGCAGAGCCGGGTGTGATCACCGTTGGGGGGTGCGACGTGGTGGGAATGAGTGCGCAAGAAAGAAGCTCGATCTTTTGCGTTGCCTCCCAGGAAAACTACGTCTTCGCGATGAGTTTGCGCGATAATCTCCTGCTGGCAGCCGAAGGTGCCAGCGACGCAGAAATATGGGATGCGCTGCGCCGAACCGGTGCGGAAGATTGGTGCACATCCTTGTCCCATGGCGACAAGCAGGGCTTAGACACAATGCTGGGCGAAGGGGGCCTGCACGTAGATGCGGTGGCGGCACAGCGTCTGGCGCTGGCCAGGGTGGCATTGTCTCGGGCTGGCGTCGTCATTCTTGACGAATCAACGGCCGAAGATGACGGTGACCTCGAGGAAACACAGCAATCACACGAGGCCTTTTCGATGTCCTTGGAGGACGCTGCCCGCGCGGCGATCCGCGGACGGACGGCGATGGTGATTGCGCACCGGCTCAGCCAAGCAACCTCCGCCGATAGCGTGGTGGTGATGGAGCGCGGGCGCGTGGTGGAAACAGGTACGCACGAGGAGCTGGCAGCAAGAAACGGAACATATGCCGATATGTGGACCGCCTGGAATGAGCAGGGGAGGCAGGCGCGTGTCTGACAACAAGGTGGTGACGCTGCGCGGGCTGGTCAGAAAAAATTCTCGCGCGATGGCTCTGAGTGGCTTGTTGCTGAGCATCTACCACGTGGCAGAAGCCATGATTGCGGTGTTACTGGGATGGTTGGCGCACAGTCTTATCGCTAGCGAGAATGTGTGGCACCTGGTGGGTGGAATCGCAGCCTTAGGCGCTACGCTGGCGACGGTGTCTGTGAGCTGGCAGACAGGGTTCCGGATACTGCAGGCTACGTCGGCTCGGAACGTATGTGAATTGCGGGCAGGCATCACCTCGCAGGTGGTGAGCCATGGTGGGTATTCCGACGATGCGGACAGTCTGCCTCGCCAGGAATTGCCCACGGTGGTGGGTGAAGACGTGGTGCAGGCGGTAGACATCATCGAAGTGGTCCCGGTGGGGATCAGTGCGCTGGTGGGAGCCATTTTCTGCACGATTGTTCTGGCGCTGATTGATCTGCCACTGGGAGTGGTGGTGTTGGTGCTCAGCGCGGTGGTGTTGATAGTCCTGCACCGGCTGTCTCAGATCATTGAACGCCGCGCGGAGCGGCAACAAACTCTGCTCGCGCGAGTGACCGCGCGCATGACCGACATTCTGCAGGGGCTGCCGGTGATCTCGGGAGTGGCTGGCGCGCATCCGGCCTACCGTGGATATGCGCGTAAATCTGAAGAGGCGTGTGCGGATGCTCGGAAGCTCGCGTGGGTCAGCGGAGGTTATGAAGCCGTGGCGATGGGCAGCAATGTGCTGTTGCTGAGTGCGGTGGGCCTGTACGCGGGCTATCGAACCATTTCCGGCGATGTGACGTTGGGGGAGTTGGTCACCGTGGTGGCGCTGTCACAATTTATCGCGGAGCCGATGCGGCAGTGCAGCAGAATGCCGCGCTTCATTGGATTGGCGAGGGCTTCCGTTCGGAGGCTGCAGCGCGTGGCGGAAGCTCAGCGGCTGCGTGAGGGGCAGGGCGTGCCATCTGCTCAGATTGGCACGCCTGCCATTTCCATGCGCGGTGGAGACGGTGAGGCCGAAGGAGACGGCGAGGTCGAGGGATCAGAGCAGGCTTCCGTGGCGTTCGCAGAGGGGCGACTGACGGTGGTGCACTGTTCAGCCGCATGGGCAGATGCTCTGGTGGATGCGTTGGTCGCGGGGGAGTCGATGGAGCTTGGCTCCCTGACTAGGCCACAAACTCAACAACTGTGGATCCGGGGGCGCGATATTTGCGAGATCTCGGTAGACGATGTGCGTTCCGCTGTGCTTGCCGAGCCTCGGAAGCCGGCATTGTTTGGGGACACAGTGGGGCAGGCGGTGCTGCGGAGCTCTGGAGAGGGCAGGGCGGAGGATGCAGTAGACATTCTTAACGCCTTAGGGCTCGATGAACTGGCGCCGGGGGCGGCTCATTCAGCCGGGGTATTGGATCACGAGCTGACCGAAGGTGCGCGCAATCTTTCCGGTGGTCAGCGGCAGCGGCTGGGATTGGCACGAGCGCTACTGGCTGAGCCGGAGATGTTGGTGATGGTTGATCCGGTCTCGTCAGTGGATTCAATGACGGGCATGAAAGTGGCGCGTGCGGTGAGAGATATTCGCCGCGGGCGTACCACGGTGGTCCTGTGTGTGGGGAGGGCCTTCCAGTCGGTAGCCGAGGACGTAGTTGATGTGAAGCCTCTAGCTGGGAGTTTGCGGACGCGGGGTGAGCAATTCCCGCTAGGGGATTGTTGAGCAATAGAAGATAGGTTAGCCTACCCTTTGCATTGCCTACCCTAAGAAGTTGGTTGGCGCATCCTACAGAGAGGCCATAGTGACCATCATCGATCGTCAAGCTCAGACATCCGCAGAGCGCAGTACCCACGAAAATTCCGTCCGCGACATCGTCGGGATCGGCATCGGCCCCGGAAACCTCGGGCTCGCGGTAGCTATCGAAGAGCAAGCTCCAGAACTCGATGCACTCTTTGTGGAAGCCCGCCCGGAATTCAACTGGCACCCAGGCATGCTCCTCGAAGGATCCAACATGCAGATCAGCTTCCTTAAAGACCTGGTTACGGTGCGCAATCCGCAGAGCCGCTTCAGCTTCATCAACTACTTGCATCACAGCGACCGCTTGATTGATTTCATTAACCGCCAAACCTTCACCCCGGAACGCGTGGAATTCGCCGATTACCTCCGATGGATCGCGGATCACATCACCGTGGACACGCAGTACAACACCACCGTGACGTCCATCGAGACGCTTCCGGAACCGGCCGCAGACGGAGCTCGTTTTGTGGTGCACGTCCGCAGGAAGTTAGGAAGCGGTGAGTCCGAAGGGCAGCGAGCTCAGCAGTCGGAGTCCATTCGCTGCCGCAACGTGGTGGTTGCCCGCGGTCTGGAAGCCAAGATGCCTGCGTGGGCAGAGGACAGCTCCTTGGACACCTCGCGCATCTTCCACAACATCGATTTGCTCCCGCGCACCAAGAAGCTGCTGAACAGTGGGTGGGATATCCGCCGAGCTTTGGTGATCGGCGCGGGCCAGTCCGCAGCCGAGGCCATCCGGTACTTCCACGATTGCCCGCATATCGATACCGTCACGGGCAGCTTGAACAGCTACGGCTTCATCCCCGCCGATGACAGCCCCTTCGCCAATCGGGTGTTCGACCCGGAGGCCGTTGATGACTTCTTCCATGCGCCCGATGCGATCCGCAACGAGCTGTTGATCCGCCACCGGTACACCAATTACGCCTGCGTGGAATCTGAGCTCCTCGATGAGCTCCACGACCGTCAGTATCGGGAAAGCGTCACCGGGCGTCAGCGGCTCGATATTCGCCGGACCACGGAGGTGCTCGGTGCGCGTAATTGTTCCGACGGCAGCGTCGACGTGGACATTCGCCACCGAGTAACCGGAGACGTGGTGACAGAAAACTTTGACGTGGTGGTGTGCGCCACGGGCTTCCGATCTCGCGGTCTTGCGGGGATTCACGCTGATAGTCACGGCAGTGAAGAATTCACCGTCACTAGGGATTACGGCGCCGTGCTCAATGGCGAGCGCGTGCCAGGACTCTTCGTGCAGGGAGCAACTGAGGCCACGCATGGACTCGGTTCCACGTTGCTCTCCAACATCGCGACCCGCTCCGGGGAACTGGTGGAGGCCATCACGGGACAGCAACGCACGCATCGTGCGCCGGCGGATGAAGATCTCCGCTCCGAGCAACATCGGGATTCTTCGCACCTGATCGCAGGCTGATTTTCCCGAGCCGTGCTCCGCGCGAGGTTGGCTGACACCTAGCCCGACGTCCGCCATCCGCGTCTGATTCCCTGTTTTCCCATCAACCGAAAGGCTCTTTGTGCCCACCCGATCGTCTGCTCACACTCCGTTTTCCTCTGGCGATACGCTTGCTTCTCGAGATGGCGGCGCCGTCATCGGTCATGGCCGCAGTGAACAGGATCGGATCGCCCAGCAGCGCATATGGAATGACACGGATCAGGATCGCGATCGCCCGGACCTGATTAGCCTGCTCCTGCAGCATGCGCAGGAGACCCCGGATGCGCTCGCAGTGGTGGATGACCGGCACAGACTGACCTATGCGCAGCTCGTCGCCCATGCAACTGCTGTAGCGCGAAATTTGCGGGAACACGGTATTGACGCTGGTCAGAGTGTGGGAATCTCCCTGCCGCGCAGCGCGGAGATGGTGGTGGGTATCGTCGCCACGTTGCTCGCCGGTGGCAGTTTTGTCCCGCTAGACCCCTCGTGGCCGCAGGCGCGCCGGGAATCCGTCACCCACGATGCCAGCCTGAGCTTCGTACTCACGCCGGACAACTGCGCGCTCACCGAAGACGCGCTATTCGACCTCGATGCCACCCGCGAGCTGTTCACCCCGCCGTCCACGGACAGCGTTGCGTACGTCATCTTTACCTCTGGCAGCACCGGCCGCCCAAAGGGCGCAATGATCCGCCACGGTGCGATCGTGGAGCGCTTGCTCTGGCAGCGCGATCAGATCCTGTTCTTCGGCCGCGATGATGCCTCCCTGTTCAAGGCACCGCTGGCCTTTGATATCTCCATCAATGAGATCTTCCTGCCGCTGGTTTGCGGGGGCCGCGTGGTGGTGGCCGCGCCGGGCGTGGAGCAAGACCCCCAACGCTTGGCCCGCCTCATCCATCGCGAGGGCGTGACGTTTGCGTATCTGGTTTCGAGTGTTCTCGACGTCATGCTCAAACAGGCCGAAGGCACGAATCTATTAGACAGATTGCGGCATGTCTGGTGTGGCGGAGAGATGCTCACCCAGGCGCTGTTCCGTCGCTTTCGCCAGCAGCTGGCCATCCCGCTGTACCACGGGTACGGGCCAGCGGAAGCTACCATCGGTGTCTCCCACGTCATCTACCGTGACGACGAGGATCGCCTCAACACGAGCATCGGTGTGGCCAATCCCAACTGTCGGCTCTATGTGCTCGATGAGCACCTGCGGGTGGTTCCAGACCAAGAAATTGGTGAACTCTATGTGGCCGGATTCCTGCTGGCCAAGGGGTATATCAATGCCCCAGGACTCACGGCCAGCCGCTTTGTTGCGGATGTGTTTGCGTCGGACGGAACCCGGATGTACCGCACGGGAGACCTGGTGCGCCGGCACAACGACGGCTCGCTGGAATTCGTGGGGCGGGCCGATAATCAGGTGAAAATCCGTGGCATGCGTCTGGAGTTAGAGGACGTGGAATCTGCGCTGGTGGGACACCCAGATGTGGAGGCGGCGAGCGTGATTGCTCGGGAGGGGCGACTGCTGGGCTACGTGACGGTGACTGCGGGCCTCGTGGGTGCTGCGATCCGTAGTTGGTGTGCCGAGGTACTGCCCGAATACATGGTGCCCGCGATTATCACCGTCATGGATGAGTTGCCGCGGACGGCCAACGGAAAAGTGGATCGGAAGGCACTGCCGGAACCTGATTGGAGCTCGCTCACTGATGCCCCGGCCGATGCTGAACGTGACGGGGAAACCGTTGCTCTGCTCGCGGAGGCAATGGCTGAAGCATTGGGGGTTAGCGCGGTGGGTGCGGAGACGGACTTCTTCGATATCGGTGGCGATAGCCTGCGGGCCATCACCCTGGTCTCGGCTCTGGGACGGCGCGGGGTGGAGGTGAGTGTGGGAGATATTTTCTCTGCGCGCACTCCACAGCAACTGGCTCGGTGCGCCGAAGAGCGCGGAACCTTCGTGCAGGATCCAGACGATGAACCAACCGGTGAGGTGCAGTCGCTGCCGATTCTGCGCTGGTTCGATTCCATTACTGATCACGTGGACGGCTTCATTCAGTCCGTGGAGTTTTCAGTTCCAGAAGATGTGGATGCGCAGCTGGCCGGGCGAATGGTGGCTGACGTGCTGCAGGCGCACCCTGCACTGCGGGCCCGTGTGCAGCGGAATCCCTTGCGGCTGGAACTCCCGGAGGGTCCTGGCGAAGAAGCGGTGGCGATCCACCCCACCACGGACATCGCTGCGCTTTCTGAACTGCTGGATCCGGCAGTCGGAGTGGTGGTAGCGGCTGGGCTGGTGCCCGGAAGATTGCGCCTGGTGGTGCATCACCTGGTGGTCGATGGCGTGTCATGGAACATTATCGGCGAGGACCTCGCCGCGGCGTATCGCGGGGAACAGCTCGCGCCGGAGCGGACGTCCCTGCGCCGATGGACGCAGCTGCTGCAACAGGCCGTTGATACTGGCGAATTCGCGGAGGATGCCAATAGTTCCCTGCCCCCATTGCCGAGTGCGGATGAACCTCTGCGGGACCCGCAGGTGCCAGCGCTTGCTGATAGTCCCGAGAAAGCGCCCATAGTCCGTGAGGAGCGCAGCGTGGTACATGAGGCATCAGTGCAGATCACGGACGAATTACTGGGTGCGGTGCCCCACGCTTTCCGCACGGGGGCGAATTCCGTATTGCTTACGGCATTGAGCGTGGCGTTGGCGCGTTGGCGTCGAAACAAACAAACATGGACCCTGGTGGAGATGGAGGGGCACGGCCGCGAAACCCGATTCGTACCCGGGCCACAGGGCAGGGAAGCGGACCTCTCACGCACCGTGGGCTGGTTCACCTGCCTATATCCCATGCTGATCGACCCCACCCGGGCGGCAGTGCAGGAGGCTTCCGCGGCGACCGAGGGCCACATCGCGCCGCTAGCGCTGGCACTCAATGCAGTGAAAGACCAGCTCGCGGCCATCCCCGGCAACGGCGTTCCTTACCAGGCCCACACCTGGTTGCATCAGTCCGCGAAGACCCCTCCGCAGGCACAGGTGCTGTTCAACTACTTGGGGCGCGTATCCGCAGGAGCACAAGATTTCGCTCCCGCGGGTTCCACCGGCCAACTCGGCGAGCAACGCGACCCGGACCAGCCGTTGGTCCGCGAGCTGGAGTTCAACGCGATCGCCGAAGACACCGGCGAGGGATACGTCCTGCGCACCACGATCTCCTGGGCGCGCGGCAGGATCTCCCCCGAACGGATCGACGAATTGGTCGCGCACTGGGATGTGGCATTGCGCGAGGTGGCAGCGCTTGCCGATCACGGCGTGTTGTCCGTGGGCGACGTTGCCCCCGCAACCGTGAACTCTGCGGACCTGGCACGAATCACTGCACAGAGCTCCGCGGAGCTGCAGGACGTGCTGCCGCTGACCCCGCTGCAGCACGGCATGTACTTCCACTCGCTATTCGAGGAATCGGCCAGTTCGTATGTGGAGCAACAGGTCTTGCGGGTGGAATGCAGCGAACCGTTTGACCGGGAGCGATTCGCTCGCGCTGCGCGTAATTTGATCCGACGCCACCCCGCACTGAGCACCCGCCCTTGGGAAACTGACGGTGGCGATGTGGTTGCCGTGATTGATCCGGGGATTGCCGAGCATCTGCGGGTGGACTTTCGGGAGGTGACGGTGCCTGCTGAGTTGGCTGAGGCTGGATTGGAGGGTTGGCTCGCGCAGCGTGCGGAGGAGATTGCCGCTGACGACATCTCGCGGGGAATCTCCTTGCAGCCGCCCGGTGATGCCGCGCCCGAGCCGCTCATGCGATGGACCGTTGTGCTCCCGACCAGTGTCGATGGTGCGGTGTGTGGCCAGGACATCGCCGTGATCCAGACGGTGCATCACCTGATCGCCGACGGATGGTCCGTGCCCATCATGCTGCGGGATCTCCTGGAGATCTACCGGGATGACGATGCCCGGATCCCGCGCTACGACCCGGACGCCGGAATGGCCGGCAGCGTGCGATGGGTGGCGCGCAGAGACGCGGAAGCCGATATGTCCGTCTGGCGCGAGGAAATGCGCGAGGTACGCCCCACGGTGCTGTGCCCTAATCCTTCGAGTTCGCTCGAGCGCCGGGAGTTGCTGGTAGACGATCCGCGGACTGTTGGCTTGTCTGAGCGTGCTCGGGCAGCGGGTGTGGGCCTGCCGGATGTGGTGCACGCGGCGTGGGGGCTGGTCCTTCGCACCTTGGTGGGCTGCGAACCTGGGGCTGACGTGGTGTTTGCCACTTCCGTTTCCGGCCGCGACATTCCCGTTCCTGGCGTGGCCGATGCCGTGGGCATGCAGCTCAACACCATCCCGGTGGTCGCGCCGGGGCAATCTGATCCCACCCTGCCGGTGACCAGCATGCTGCACGCCATGGTCCATCACAACAATCAGGTCCGCGATGTGCAGCACGTCAGCCTGGCTGATATTGCCCGCGACCTGGGAACCAACGCCAGCGAACTGCTGGATACGTTGATGGTGGTGGAGGTGCCGCTATCTCCACAGGACGTGGGCTGCCCCGGCTCGCCACTACAGGTTGCTGACGTGCGCAACAATGGCGCGCCGCACTTTCCCCTGTCCGTCGTGGTTAACCCTTCCGCTGAGCACCCACTGCGCCTGATCTACGATCCGCAGCGAATCACCGAGGTACGTGCCGAAAGGATCGCGCAGATGCTCGCGGTGAGTGTGGATTCTTTGCTGTCTGAATCCGGTGCGGTGGCGACCGTGGGTGAGGTTGCAGAGGCGTTGGGTGCGGTATCTGGTGTGGACACGCTTCCTTCTTTGTGGCGACGCAGCTTCGAACATTTCCGCGACCGGCCCGCCCTGACCAGCATCGGAGAAGACGGTGCTGCGGAGCATTGGACCTACGAAGAACTAGACGACGCCGCTCAGCGTATACGCGCTGTGCTGGACCGGAAGGTTGCCATCCACACCCCGAGAGTAGCCCTGCTCATGGAGCGCGATGCGTGGCAGGTTGCGGCCATTCTGGCGACCACGATGTCCGCCGGCACCTACGTTCCCGTGGATCCGTTGTCCCCGCAAGCGCGGGTGGAATTGATCCTGGAGGATTGCCAGCCCGATGCCGTGCTGGTGTCTCCCAGCGCGGAAAAAATGGTCTCTGAGCTGGTAGATTGTCCCGTCCTCGTGGTCAGTGAACAGACGATGAGCGGGGAAGCGAAGCCGCCTGCGGGCCGGTCGGCAAGCGTGGCCCGTGCCAATGACATCGCCTACGTGATCTACACCTCCGGCTCCACAGGGCGGCCGAAGGGCGTGGCCGTCACACACGCCAACGTGACCGCGATGCTGGGCAATGCTCGCAGCCACGTGGAGTTTTCGCAGGAGGACGTGTGGTCGATCAGCCACAGCTTCGCCTTTGACTTTTCGGTGTGGGAGATGTGGGCAGCGCTGAGCTCCGGCGGGCGTGCCGTGGTGATGCCGTATGCGCTGATGCGCTCGCCCGAGGATGCCGCAGAGGTGTTGCGTGCCGAAGCCATCACGGTGCTGAGCCAGACCCCAACCGCCTTTGCCGCGTTGGAGCCGCACCTCGGGCAGGACTCTGCGGTGCGCACGGTGATCTTCGGCGGCGAGGCCTTGGAGGCCCGCGCAGAGGCTGCCTACTGCAGTGCTCATCCGAATGTTCGGTTTATCAACATGTATGGCATCACGGAGACGACAGTGCACGTCACAGCACACGAATGCTCCGAGAATGCAGGGGAGGCCCGCAGCCCGATCGGCCGCCCGATGGACGGGTTGCGTACCTATGTTCTGGACGCGCAATTACAGCCGGTGCAGCCTGGAGAGACCGGCATGATGTACGTTGCCGGGCCGCAGGTCACCGCGGGTTATTGGGGGCTTGCTTCTACCACGGCCTCCCGCTTCGTGGCCGATCCTTTCGTTGGCGGCGGCGCGCGGATGTACTGCAGCAATGACATGGCAAAGGTGCTGAACAACGGTCATCTGGATTACGTGGGCCGCGCCGATAGGCAGGTGCAGCTGCGCGGTTATCGCGTGGAGCTGGGGGAGATCGAGAGCGCGCTGGAGAAGGTCAGCGGTGTGCGGGAGGCCACCGTGGTGGTCGTCGATCTGCCCGAAGGCCAGGTGCCGGGTGCGTTGTTGATTACGGATTCTCGTGCCGACGCAAAGGCGATCACCTCCCGAGCTGCCGCAGCGGCCCGAGACGCGCTCCCTGCCTACATGGTTCCGCAGCTATTCGCGGTGAGTACGCAGGTGCCGCAGACCATCAATGGCAAGCGGGATGAGCGCGCGATCCTGGGCCTTCTGGGTGAGATTCCTGCTGCTCAGGAGGCTTCGGGCACCTCGGATCTGGTGGAGGCGATCTCGCAGGCAATTGCTGATGCACTTCGCTTGGACCGCGCCGAGGTGGAGCCGGACTCGGACTTCTTCCGCTTAGGTGGAGACAGTATTCTTGCCATCCGCGTTACTCACGCGCTGGCGCGCGCTGATCTCAACGTGACTCCGCGGGACTTCTTCTTGGGCCGCACGCCACGCAAGATTGCCGAGCGGGTCACGCCGCAGGCCACCCAGCAGAAAATCCAGGAAACAAGGCAGAGCCAGGAAGAAGCCCTGCCCAAGGACGGGCACCAGGAGATCTCGGGGGCTTTCCCCATCCCGGCGATGCTGCGCAGGCAGATGGAAAGAGGCATGAGCGACCGCTTTGTGCAGGCGCGCCGCTTGGATCTGGGGCCAGTCGCTGTGGAGGACTTGGAACAGGCCCTGCAGCAGGTAGCGCAGGCACATCCGATGCTTCGTACGCGCGTGGACACCAGTTCTGCGTTCGCGCACTTTGTTGGTGCCGAGGGAGACGGCCCTATGGTTGTGCGGGCTTTGGACGTGGATGCATTGATCGATCACATCGATATTGCTGCTGGTCGTAGCGTGGTGCTCGGGTGTGTGGATGGGTACGTCAAGGCCGTTGCTCATCACGCGGTGATCGATAGCGCCAGTTGGATGATTCTGGAAGACGATCTGCGCGATGCGCTCGCAGGGCGCAGGATTCTCTCCGGGCAGGCGAGCTACAAGGATCTTTGCCTGCAAGAACTGCACGATGCTCACACCGCAGCAGCTCAGGATGCCCTGCACTGGAGTGAACTGGCTACGCTGCCACGGCCCGTCGAGGACTCGAACCAGTGGAGTACGGATCATGTGAGCACGCTCGAAGTGAACATTGACGGACAGACCGCGCAGGTCCTGCAGAGCGTTGCACCCGACGTGATGGGTGTGGACGTTCAGGACCTCGTGGCAGGACTGGTGACCGTCGCGGTGGCTCGAACAATGGGCACGGACGCGCGGAGCTGGGCCGTGGACGTAGAAGGCCACGGACGTCCGGCTGATCATTCCTATGGTCGAACCCTCGGATGGTTTACCACCATCGCGCCGGTGGAAATCCCGTTGGCTGATCCAGCGGATGCAGCACGTGCCGCAGCGGAAATGCGCGCGCTCCACGAGGACGGCACAGCCCCGGACCGCCGCACTTATCAGGCACTGCGATACACACACCCGCAAGGGCAGCGAACCCTGGCCCATGGGGCACAGATCCTGGTCAACTACCTCGGACGGGGAGAGACTGGCGCTGTCCTCCACGCGCCGGGCGATGCCGCCTGCCAGTGGACGGATTACCTGGTGGAGGCCGATGTGTGGTCTAGCGAGCGGGCCGTAAGCATGGAGCTGTCCGTGGTGAATGCGGTGATTTCCGCCGAGCGTTTGCGCAGCGCCATCGGCGAGGTTGCTCGCGAGTTGCAGGAGCACGTCAGCCGCGAGCAATCCTCAGGACGCCGCGCTCCGCTGAGCGTGCTGCAGCGCGGAATCTGGTTCCAGTCACAGGTGGCAGCACCGGGTGCCTACGTTGCACAGACTGCGTTGACGTTTGACCGGAGACTGGATGCCGAGGCCGTGGTGGAAGCCTTCCGGGACACAGTGACCGTGCATCCAGCCATGGGCGCGGAGTTCCACACCGATGCTTCCGGCCAACCCGTGCAGAACTTGCCGTGGAGTGGACAGGGCATTGACCTCCCCGTCGAGACCACCGAAGGGGATCTCGAGGCGATCATGCACGCTGATCGCAGCGCGGGCATCGATCTCGCATCCGTGCCGCTGGCGAAGGCAACCATCGTCACCGGCCGAAGTGACGGACAGCCTGGCGACACGCTGCTTCTTACCTACCACCTGGTTCTGGTCGATGGTTGGTCGCGTGCAGTGATGCTGCAAACCTTCCTCGAGAGGCTGACGTTGAGGTCCGGCCAGGCCCGCACGCAGGGTGCGGGAGAGTTGGTTCCTCGCGGTTGTTCTATTGCTGACGCCCTGCTCGAGTCCGTTGACACTCGCAAAGAGCAGGCAGATAGCGACTATTGGGTACATCGCCTAGAGACGTTGTCTCAGTCCACGCTCGTTGCCCCGCAGGCCGCGGATATCTCTTCAGAGCACGCTGGTAGCGAGTTGCCTCGCCAGGTGTTTGCCGAGGTCAGCGAGCAGCTGACCGGCGCACTGCAGGAAAAGATCCGGGCGCAGGCCGTGACGTTGACCTCCGTGGTCAACGCAGCCGTGGCCGTGGCCTTGGGTGCTGTCACAGGGGATTCGGATGTGGTGTTTGGTCAGTCTGTCAGTGGCCGCGATGCCTTGAGCGACCCCGCCATGTCTGATGTGGTGGGAGTGCTGCTCAACACAGTGCCAGTGCGAGTGACAGCTCGGCCCGGCCAGAGCATAGAAGAACTGGTCCAGGATGTTTATCGCCAGCGCATCGAGGATATGGACCACGATTCCGCGGACCTCGGCGCCATCCAGCGGCAGCTGGGGGTAGGCACGCTGTTCGATTCCATGGTGGTGGTGCAGAACTTCCTCGATCCGCAGGCAGCAGCGGAACTTCGGGAACGCCACGGGGTTGTGGAGGAGCGCGCGGAAGATTCCACGCACTTCCCTCTGACCTGGGTATTCACTCCGGGGCCGAAGCTGGGCATCAAGCTGGAATTCCGCCACGACGTGGTGGACGAGTCCCTCGCACATTCCGTGCTCAAGGCCGCGACCGAAGTCCTGACCGCGTTTGTGGACACACCAGAGGTCCCGCTCGCTCAGCTGGCCCAGTTGGCGCCAGCCCGAGCGGAGGATTCTTCCCCGCAAAGCACGACGGAGCAGATGGCTTCCTGGCAGAAGGCCGAAGGCATTGACCGCACCATTGCGGATGAGCTCAAGGACACCGCCCAGCGCTTCCCAGATCGCATCGCGCTAGCGGATGACGCACAGCAGTGGACGTTCGGTGAGCTGATTGCTCGCTGTTCCGACATTGCGGAAAAGATCAAGAATTGCGGCGTGACCAGCGGCGATACTGTCGCCATTGCGGTGGAGCGCTCCGCGCATTCGGTGGTGGCTCTGCTGGGAGCCCTGTGGGCAGGGGTGCGCTACGCGCCGCTTGATCTGACGCACCCCGATGGGCGGCTCCGGGTCCTCGTGGAGGACAGCCAGCCCGCAGCCGCGCTGGTGGACTCGAGTTCTCGGGAGCGCATGGAGCGGATCGGTGCGCTTCCTTGCGTCGACGTCACCACTGCCGATTCCCACGCCACCACCCACACGCCTGCGGCGGTGCCCGGGGACGATGCCTACCTGATGTACACCTCCGGATCGACCGGCAAGCCCAAGGGCGTGGTGATCAAGCATCGCGGGCTGCACAACATGCTGGACAATCACCGGCGCAAGATCTTCGCCCCAGCTGCTGCCGATGGGCGGACGTTGCGGATCGCGCATGCCATCAGCTTCGCCTTCGATATGTCGTGGGAAGAGCTGTTTTGGCTGGTGGAAGGCCACGAGGTGCGGATCTTCTCCGAGGATTTGCGACGCGATGCTGCGGCCATGGTTGAGGCCATTCGCGCGCATCAGGTGGATGTCATCAACGTCACCCCGACCGTTGCCGAGCAGCTGCTCGCGGAGGGGATGCTGGAATCCGGCGCGCATCGCCCGCGGCTGGTGCTCTTGGGCGGCGAGGCTGTCTCGCACGGCGTGTGGGAGACCTTGCGAAAGGCCGATGACGTGCGCGGATACAACCTCTATGGACCCACCGAGTACACCATCAACGCCCTGGGTGCTGGCACGGATGAGAGCGCCACGCCCGTGATCGGAATGCCGGTGGATCGCACGGCGGCGTTCGTTTTGGACCCGTGGTTGCGCCCCGTTCCTACAGGAGCGCCGGGTGAGCTCTACCTCGCGGGCAGCGGCTTAGCGCAGGAGTATCATGGGCTCGCGGCGCGCACCGCCAGCTCCATGGTCGCCTGCCCGTGGGGCGCCCCGGGTGAGCGGATGTATCGCACGGGAGACATCGTCCGCGTGCGTGCGGATGGCATGTTCGAGTACCTCGGACGCAGCGACGATCAGGTGAAAATTCGTGGTCACCGCGTGGATCCCGGCGACGTCTCGGCCGCCGTGTCCCGCGGCGTTGATCCCCGCATCCTCCACTGCGTGACCGTTCCTGTTCGTATATCCGACGCCACACTCCTGGCCTGTCACCTCGTGGCCCCACAACTGCGCGATGCGGACCAGGGGGAGCGGCAGAGTTTCCTGACTGGCGTGCGTAATGCATTACGCGAGGAACTGCCCAGCTACATGATCCCGGATCGATGGTCGATCGTGGATGAGTTGCCGGTGACGTCGAATGGAAAGACCGACCTTGCTGCACTGGGTGAGGGAGAAAGGATCACGGAGAAGGGCCGCGAACCGGCGAACGAAACCGAGGAGATCACGGCGGAGCTGTTTGCCGAATCGCTAGATATTGAGCCCGAGGACGTGCCGGTGGATGCTGATTACTTTGACATGGGTGGGCACTCCATGGCGGTCATCAAGCTCTGCGCACTGCTGCGTGGAGAGCTGGGAGTGGAGGTTGGCGTGCGCGAATTCTACGGTCTGCGGACAGTCGAGCGCGTGGCGGAGTTTGTGGAGGCGCGCTCGTAGATTCAGCCCAGCAATTCGGCGAGTGCCGGGATGATCCCGTGGCGCCACATCGCAGGGTCGTGGCCACCGGGCGTGCGGTGATTGGTGGTGGGAAAGCCGCGGCGTGTCAGGGCATCGGCCACTGCATCCACGTGTCGTTGCATGGGCGGCTCTTCTGCACCGCACGTCAGTACGATGCGTGCCAGACCGGAGCCACTGTGAGCCGCAGGATTTTCGAGTGAGGGGCCAGTGAGCTGTGCGGCAATGTCGCCTCCTGCGGGCCCGTCCGAGAGCGTGTCCGCGAGCTCTGCAGAACGGTCAGCGGACCACCAGACGGCAGGGGACTGGGCGATGGCTCCTTTGATTGCAGGCGTGGTTTCGGTGGAAGCCGTAAGAGCTGCGCGCAGGGCGGAGAGACCGCCGAAGCTTTGCCCCACCAGGACTATGTGGCTGCTGTTGATGATCGGCGGAAGCTCGGTGGCCAGTGCGCTGGCGAATGTTTGGGAGGTGTACTCCTCGCTGCGGTCTTTGGCTGCCGGCAGGAAGACGCGGTTGATCTGGGGGATAAGCCCTGCCGTGACTGCCCGGTCCAGTGCGCCCGTGAGGTCATGCAGATGGATCCAGTCATCGCCATCCAAAAACACCACGGTGGTATCCGCACCGCGGTCATCGAGGCGCGCGGTGCAGCGCCTGCCGAATACCTTCCGGTCGATGGACAGGCGTGCGCCGGGCAAGTCCGCGATGACTTCTGGGGAGCGAGGCGGCCAGAGTGTCTGGTCCACAGAATCGCCGCTCAATAGGCTCGCCTGTGGGCCTGCGCCGTGTGCGTTATGTGGATCGGGATATTTCAGCTCGCCGGATTGAAAGCTATAGGTCACTGCTGAGTGCGCCGGGATGCGCACATCGACGGTGGACATCGATTCGGTGAGCTCGACGTTCGAGCGGTAGGGGTCCGGGAAAACGAGGGCTTCCGCATCCGCGGGCACCGAGATTCGGTGAAGGGTGGTCACGTCCGGGGAGTCTGGCATGAAAATTGCGCCACTTTCATCATTGACTACATAGGTAAACCTAAGCTAACATCCCCTGCATGCGAGTTGCTGTTTTCGGCTATCAGTCGTGGGGGCACCGGACGTTGTCTGCGGTCATCAATGCTGGTCATGAAGTAGTTTTGGTAGTTACGCACCCTGCCAGCGATCACCCTTATGAGCAAATGTGGGCAGACTCCGTTGAGGAGCTCGCCAGCGAACATGAGCTCCAGGTGTGTGTCACTGAGCGCGTGGGTCAAGACGTCATTGAGGCGTTGCGCGATGCTGCACCAGACATCATCGTGGCCAACAATTGGCGAACCTGGCTTCCTCCCGAGGTTTTCAGCCTGGCCAAGCACGGCGCATTGAATGTCCACGATGGTCTCCTGCCCGAGTACGCCGGATTTTCGCCCATCCTGTGGGCGCTGTTGAACCGGGAAACTCACGTGGGCGTCACTGTGCACGAGATGGATGAAGTGCTGGACGGCGGACCCATCGTTGCCCAGCGCGCGATCCCCGTGGGTCCGCAGGACACCACCACGGATCTCGTGGCCAAGACCATCGACCTCATCGAGCCCCTCGTGGAACGCGCATTGAGTGACGTCGCCCAAGGCACCGCCACTGCGCAACCTCAAGATCCCACCCGCGCTACGTACTTCCACAAGCGCGGCGAGCAGGAATCTCGCATAGATTTCACCCAACCTGCGGAAGATATCGCCTTGCTGGTCAGGGCGCAGTCCGACCCGTACCCCAATGCTTACTTTGAATTCCGAGGCCAGCGCGTCCGCGTGCTTTCCGCGCACGTCTCGCTGGGCCGCTTCGGCGGAACCCCCGGCCGAGTCACCATCCCTCACGAGGGAGGAATCGCGGTGGTCTGTGGATCGCCCCGTGCCAACGTGCCGGCGCCGGCGATTGTTCTGGATCGTGTTCGTCTCGACGACAACTCGGAACTGACCGCCACCGAATTCTTTGGACATAGGGCTGGATATATCCAACCAAAGGTTTGACCTTTCCCTTTTGTGTACGGCCCACGCCTCGCGCGGAAATCCGTCACCAGTAACAACGGAGAAAAATGACACTCAAGAAGATTCTCGTTAGCACCGCTGCTGTGCTGACCTTGGGCGCGGCACTGACCGCTTGCTCGACTGATGACCAGTCCGGAAATTCCGGGGACTCCCAGGCAGTCAACGCCGAGCAGGGCGCATTCCCCACCACCATCGAGCACCGCTACGGCTCCACCGAAATCAAGGAAGCCCCGCAGCGCGTGGTCTCCTTGGGCTACACGGATCAGGACGCACTGCTGGCGCTGGGAGTTACTCCTGTCTCCGTGAAGTACTGGGACGGAATGACCCCGGATGGTCAGGCTGCGGGCAACTGGTCCAATGACAAGATCGAGGGCGACACTCCTCGGATCGACAAGGACACAGAAGTCAACGCGGAAGCCATCGCCAAGGACAATCCAGACCTCATCGTGGCCGTGTACTCGGACATCGATGAAGACACGTACAAGAAGCTGTCTGAGATCGCCCCTGTCGTCGTACAAAAGGGCGAATACGAAGAACTACAGCAACCATGGGACGTGACCACGGAAGAGATCGGGCAGGCCGTGGGCAAGCCTGAAGAGGCAAAGCGCCAGGTGGAGCAGGTCAAGGAGAAGTTCGCAGAGCTCAAGGGCCGCCACCCAGAATGGGCCGAAAAGGAACTCGGCGTGGCCACTGTCTCCGACGAGAGCCTGGCTGTCTTTGCCGAGGGCGATCCGCGTAGCCGCTTCTTCACCGAGCTGGGATTCAAGATCAACCCGGCCTACGCGGGCATCACCAAGGACAAGTTCTACGGTGAGGTCTCCAAGGAAAACGCAGACCAGATCAACTCTGACGTGCTGGTGTGGGATCAACTGTCTTACTCTCCGAAGCAGAGCAAGGCTTCTGTGACCGAGGATCCGATCGTGGGCAAGCTGCCCGCCGTGAAGGACGGACACAGTGTCTACCTGGAAGGCGACCTGGAAAAGGCCTTCGGATGGCAGACCGTGCTGAGCCTGAACTACCTGCTGGACAAGATCGAGCAGCCGTTGGCAGACGCCACGAAGTAGTCTGAATCAACCGCCGAACCGCCCCGCATGAACGTGCTGGGGCGGTTTTGCTGTTGCTGGCTAGGGGACGGGCACTCACGGGGATAACGGATGCACGCTAGGGGCGAGCCTTGCCGACGAACCAATAAGGGCACCACAGGATGTTGTCCTTGTTGAGCTGCCAAGTCTTGATGGCGTGGGAGCGCACCACCTTGCAGAAATCCCCCTCCCCGGCGACCCACACATAGTCCACGTCTGGGTGGGGCTTGTGCTGTCGATTGCGCGAGGACTCAACGTCAATGTTGGCGAGATGCTCGGCGATGGCCTGCGCATAACCGTCAGAAGGTGCGGAGATCCGGGTGAGGCTGCTTAGACGGTTGCGCCAATCTTCCAGGTGGGGCTCTGAATCGGAATCGGTACTGGTGACCGCGATGACGTGCGTGGAAGCGAGCTGTTCGGGATAGAGCGTGGCGAGGTACTCTAGGATCGCGCGCATGGAAGGCAGGGAGGTGGGATCTGCCACCAGTAGTTGTGTGCGGTGCTCGCGATGCCGCAGGCCTTGGCAAGTCCACAAGCCAGCAGGGTCGCCCGGCTGTGCGGACAAACACCACGAGAGCCCTGGGCCGGAGGTGGAGTGGACATCTTCCGCAGACACCCCGTGCGGTAAGAATAGACCAGTTGTTTTCTACAAGGGATTCCCTGTGCACTTAAGCGACCTCATGGACGCCACCACCCTGCTCCAGAACTTTGGCGGCTGGGCGCTCGGCGGCATTGCGCTGATTATCTTTATTGAATCCGGCGTGCTCTTCCCGTTCCTCCCCGGCGATTCCATGCTGGTCACCGCGGCAATCTTGCGCGATCAGCTGGGCTTGAACGTTCCGATTCTGGTGGGCGTGGCCATCGTCGCGGCGTTCTTGGGCGACCAGGTAGGTTTCTGGCTCGGCCACCGCTTTGGCCGCAAGTTGTTTAAGCCCGACGCCAAGATCCTCATAACCGAGCACCTCGAACAAGCCGAGGCTTTCTTCCTGAAGTACGGGCCGTTGGCTCTGGTACTGGGGCGCTTCATCCCGATCGTGCGTACCTACATTCCCGTGGCCGCTGGTACCGCGGAGATGCCGTACAAGAAGTTCGTGGGATGGAACGTCACGGGTGCAGTGCTGTGGATTGTCAGCATGGTCGGCATTGGCGTGCTGCTGGGGGATATCCCGGGCATTGCGGATCGCATCGACATGATCGCCATCGTCATCGTGCTGGTGTCTGTGACTCCGGTGGTGATTTCCGCGATGATCAACTGGCGGAAGTCCAAGAAGACTCCCGCCCAGGAGCTGATGGAGGACTAAGCCCTGATCGTCACTTGGGGACGATCAGCGGACCGCCGGTGACAGGATCCTCGATGACTAGCGCGTTGAGGGCAAACGCCTCGAGCAGTAGCTCTGGGGTAATGACCTCGCTGGGACGCCCGGTGGCGAGGACCTGTCCATCCTTCATCACCACGAGATTATCGCTGTAGCGTACAGCCAAGTTGAGATCGTGCAGCACCATCACCACAGTCCGATCCAGCTCTCGGCGTAGACGCTGCACCAGCTCCAAAATCTCTACCGACGTGGCCAGATCCAGGTAGGTGGTGGGCTCGTCCAGGAACAGGATGTCCGTGTTCTGCGCAAGAACCATGGAGATCCACACACGCTGCCGCTGCCCTCCGGACAGAGAATCCAGGGTGCGCTCCGCCAGCCCCATCGAGCCAGTCATTTCCAGCGCCTTGTGCACCTCGGCTTCGTCCGTGGACGACCACTGACGGATCCACGATTGGTGTGGGTGCCGACCGCGCGAGACGAGATCAGCCACGTTGAGTCCCTCCGGGGCGGTAGGGGTTTGTGGCAGCACGCTGATGGTCCGTGCGAGGTCCTTGCGCCTGATGGATGAGATATCGGCGCCGTCTAACAGCACTTCGCCCTCATTCGCCGGAAGGAGACGAGACATGGCTCGCAACAACGTGGATTTGCCGCAGCCATTGGGGCCGATGATTGTGGTGATCTGCCCGCGAGGAAAGTCCACGTCCAAGCCTTCGATGACCGTCCGGTCGCCGTAGCCCACGGCGAGGCCGCGTGCGCTCATGCTGTGCTTCTGAGTCATGTGTCCTTCTTTGTTCGCGGCACTGCTAACTTCCAGGGTGGGATCTTTTCTCATGCCGTGGTTGACCTATTCCGTTGGACCAGCAAATAAATAAGGAACGCACCGCCGATTGCCGAGGTGAGAATGCCCACCGGCAGCTCTACGGGCAGAAGAGTTTGGGTGCTGATATCTGCCAGCAGGAGTAGCGCAGCGCCGGTCAGCGCAGAGGCCAGAAGCGGTGGTGCAGAGCAGTTGCACAAGCGCAGCGCCACCTGTGGGGCCACGAAGGCGACGAACCCGATGGGGCCAGCGGCCGAGACCGCCACTGCTGCCAAAGCCACGGCAGCGGCGAGCAGAAGCACCTGCACACCCTGGACGTTTTGTCCCAAAGCCCGTGCAGTATCCGAGCCCAGCAAGGTGGCTAAAAGTTGGTGACCAATCCAGGCCAGCAGCGGTGTAAACACCAACACAACAATGGCGATGGGCCACATCTTGGACCAGTCCGCAGTGCTCAGGGAGCCAGTAAGCCAGAACTGCGCGGCCGCGGCATCGCGCAACTCCGTGCGGATCATCAGGAAGTTGATATACGAGGTCAACAGAGCAGAGATGATGATGCCGAACAGCACTAGCCGGAAGGAATCAGTCGATCTCCTCCACGCCAGAGCCCACATCACCGTTGCGGTGACAGCCGCACCAAGCACCGCGGCCAAGGGAATGCCGATGCTGCTGAGCCAGCCGAGGAAACCACCAGCGCCACCACCCAGAGTGATGACGGTGACCGCGGCCGCGGACGCGCCCGTAGTGAATCCCAAGATATCCGGGCTGGCCAGCGCATTGCGAGTCACGGACTGAGTGAGGGCTCCGGATAATCCCAGCGCACAGCCCACCAGAATGGCCGTCAGCGCACGAGGCATGCGCCAATCCAAAACCACCAGACGCTCAATGCGGGTGCCCTGGCCGGTGAACAGCACCTCCAGCACACGAGCCGGGGACACAGCATAGTCACCCAGGCCGATGGAGACCGCCGCTAGCAAGACGATCGCCACGAGCAGCAATAGAGACACCGTCAACGCGCGAGGGCGCCAGACCACAGAAAATGAGCCCACGCGGAATGGCGGGCGCCCAGGGATAGTGGAAGAGGTAGGGCGGGCAAGGAGGGAACTCATTAAATGGCCACCACCCGGCGTCGATAAATAAGGGCGATGAAGAACGGCGCGCCCACGAACGCGAGGATGATGCCTACTTGCAACTCGCCCGGACGAGCGATCAGACGGCCCACCACGTCTGCGAACAGCATCATCACCGCACCCGTCAGGGCAGAGTAAGGGAGGATCCAGCGGTAATCAGGGCCCGTGATGGCGCGCACGAGGTGCGGGACCACCAGGCCGATGAAGGTGATGGGGCCGACGGCAGCTGTCGCGGCACCGGCCAGCAGTGCGATCAGAGCCATGCCAATCAGGCGGGCGCGCTGGGTGTTGATGCCCAGTCCGGAGGCGATGTCATCGCCCAGATTCAGGAGGTTTAGCTGCGGTGCCGTGATGAACGCCAGCAGGAGGCCCACCAGGATAAACGGCAGCACGCCGTAGAACACGGTGAGATCCCGGCCCGCGATGGAGCCGACGGTCCAGAAGCGCATGCGATCCAGATTGGCATCGTCAGTGAGGATAAAACCGCTGATGATGGCGCTGAGGACCGCGGACAAAGCCGCGCCGCCGAGGACCAGCGTCATTGGATTGGCCTGTCCTCCTCCTATGGACGCCAAACTAAACACCAACGCAGTAGCAGCGATGGCCCCACCGAACGCCCACATGCTGGTAGCCCACACGGACGTCACACCCAGCAAGGAGAAGCTGGCAACCACGGCCAGGGACGCACCGTAGTTGATGCCGAGAATGCCCGTGTCCGCGAGAGGGTTGCGCGTGTGCCCTTGGATCAATGCACCGGAGGCGCCAAGGGCAGCACCGGCGACTAGGCCCAACAGGGTGCGGGGAATGCGGAGCTCGACGATCACGCGCTGATCCACATTCAGCCCCTCCGCGTGGTCGAACGCCGTGCCGAGATCGCGGAACACGGCGGACACTTCTCCAAAAGGGATCTGCCGTGATCCAAACACGATGCTGGCAACGATGCTGGCGAGCAATAGGAGGAAAAGGACGCCGAGGCCGACGAGGCGACGCGGGATTTTACCTGATGGAGCGCTGGCAGAAGCGTCCGCAGTAGCGTCCGCGCGAGACCCCAGGTGTGATTGAGAAGGGGATTGCGCATGCGGGGTAGAGATAGCCATGCATCCCTCCTTGACGCGTGAAAGTACATGATCTTAACGGGAGCAAGCTTATATGAACAAGGTAAGCCTAATCAAAGTACTACAAGGAGGGATTGTGGAGCTGTGCAGGTGAGTGTGTGAGCCAGCAGGTGCGGCTAGTGAGGTCGGTCGGCCCTGAATGGCGCCGACCCTACACCTCAGCTCTATGCTTCTGAGCAGGGATTTGGACATGTTTTAGCTGGTTGCTAGGCTAGTCAGGTCTTGCCGTAGGTGAGGGTGTCAGGAAGTTTGTGTGTGAGGCTCTGATCTAGAGGGAGTGTCACCGATAATGACTACTGTGTCACCGAAGAAAGGCCATGACCCGGCGAGGGTCAACGAGATCAGCGAGAAGCTGATGGAAAATCCTGAGCTGGCTAGCCTGATC
>NZ_JASONC010000049.1:0-888 GCF_030217065.1 Corynebacterium sp. UMB4614 | reverse complement strand
GCGGACATTTTGTTGGACAGTTTCGGGTCACGCTACATGAAGTTTTCGGTAGGCGGTGATACTCACACCGCCTAGACTGGTTTTGATCCGGTGGTTGTTATAGAACTCGATGTATCGCGCGATGGCTTCTTCGAGCTCTTTGGTGGTTTGCCAAACCTTGCCGTAGTACATCTCATTTTTCATACGGCCGAAAAATCCTTCACACGCTGCGTTATCTGGGCTGCAACCCTTTTTAGACATTGAGCTGACAATCCCGTATTTAGCGGTCAAACTGCGCCAGGTGCTACCGCGGTAATGTGCACCCCGGTCAGAATGAAGCACCAGGGAACCATCTGCTTCTGGCTGCTCCGCTTCAATGGCAGCAAGCAGGGTTTCCTGCGCCAACTCCATAGTGGGGTGCACGCTTGTTTTCGCGGCGACGACCTTGCCGTCAAAACAGTCGATTATCGCAGAGAGGTACACGCGACTATCGTGAGCTGCAAAAACACTGATGTCAGTTAGCCACAACTTGTTTGGGCTGTCAGCGTGAAAATTACGGTTCACCAAGTTGTCCGGAGCTGGTGAAATTTCTCCCTGATAGCTGGAGTACCTCCACTTGCGTTTCGGAAAGCGGGGCACGATTCCTTCTTCGCGCATGAGGCGACGAACAACCTTCTCGCTGATGATGATCCCACGATGACGCAACTCCCACCACATGCGTCGATAGCCGTACGTGTTGTCCGACTGCGCGTCGATGGCATGGAGTATGTCACGGATATGCTCGTGCTTATCGGGCCGGCTGCGTTGTTGAAGGTGGTAGTAAAAACTCGATTGTGCAAGGCCGATAGAGGCGAGCAGCATCGGCAAGGGGAAGTCAGGGCGTAGCGCGTCAACCACTGCGGTCTTTTG
>NZ_JASONC010000048.1:0-889 GCF_030217065.1 Corynebacterium sp. UMB4614 | reverse complement strand
TGAACTAGCCCCCGAAAGTTGGACTGGTTTAATTCTAGGCGGTGAGGGGTTCAAGGGTCTGATTCCGATATTGCATCGGGGTCAGGCCCTTGAGTCGTTGTTGGACGCGTTCGGTGTTGTACCACCCGATGTACTCGTCGATCGCTTGGTTGAACTCTGCGACCGTGTCGAAGACCTCACCGTGGTACATCTCGGTTTTCAAGTGCCCGAAGAAGTTCTCCATGACCGCGTTGTCGTAACAGTTGGCTTTACGCGACATCGACTGAACACCACCGTTGTCGCCGATCAGATTGCGCCACGAGGAATGCTGGTACTGGAATCCTTGATCGGTGTGCATCATCCACCCGGGTTCAGGTGCACACGCTGTGATCGCCTTGGACAAAGAATCGGTGGTCAACGCTGTCGACGGTGATGTAGCCACAGTGTGGGCAACGATCGAGCGGTCGAACAAGTCCATCACCGGTGACAGGTAGACCTTGCGGCCTTGGACCCTGAACTCGGTGACGTCGCTGACAAAGACGGTATTCGGCCTATCTGGGGTGAACCTGCGGTCAAGTGTGTTGTCAGCGATGTGGCTGATCGTCCCAGTGTAGGAAACATATGGCCTGCGTTGGCGGATCTTGGCTCGAAGACCCATCTGGTGCATGAGTTTGTACACGAGTTTGTGGTTGACCACCCAGCCTTGGTTGCGCAGGTCAAGTAGGACTCGCCTATAGCCGTAGCGATGCTTGTTCCGTTCGAAGCACTCCCGGATCGCGGCTTTGAGTGCTGCGTGCTTATCCGGCTTGTTGAGGCGTTTCTGGTGGTAGAAGAACGTCGACCTCGGCATGCCTGCCGCATCCAAAAGGTATTGCAGACGATGCTGTGACTTGAGGATGACAATCGCCTG
>NZ_JASONC010000047.1:0-914 GCF_030217065.1 Corynebacterium sp. UMB4614 | reverse complement strand
GGCGGATTCTAGGGGTCGTTGCAACATTTCCTAGCTTTCAGCTAAATCTAACAGCTCCGCCATCCGCTCCGCAGGAGTAGCAAAACCCAACGTCTTACGCGGCCGACAATTCAACCGATGAGCAACAAGCTCCAACTCCTCCCGCCCATAAACACTCAAATCCGCACCTTTCGGAAAATACTGACGCAACAACCCATTAGTGTTCTCATTCGTCCCCCGCTGCCACGGCGACCCCGGATCACAGAAATACACCGGACAATCCGTCGCAATGCTAAACGACCTATGACCAGCCATCTCTGAACCCTGATCCCAGGTCAACGACCCCCGAAGATGCTGCGGCAACGTCATAATCGCCTCCACCAGCGCATCACGCACCGCCACCGCACCATGCCCATCCGGCAAATGCAGCAACATCACATACCGCGTCGTCCGCTCCACCAACGTCCCAATCGCAGACCTTCCACCTGCACCGATAATCAGATCACCCTCCCAATGCCCCGGCACAGCCCGATCCTCAACAACAGCAGGACGATCAGCAATCATGATCATCGGATCAACAAACCGACTCCTCGCAACACGCTGACCACGCGGTTTACGCCGCGTCCGCCCCGTACGAAGGGCATGGGCCACCACCTTCTTCAACTCGCCTCTGGCCTGGCAGTACAGCTCTTGATAGATCGTTTCATGACTCACATGCATAGTCTCATCGCCAGGGAATTCCCTGCGCAACCGGCCAGCCACCTGCTCAGGGGAAAACTCCATCCGCAACCACTGCCACACCTGCTGTTTCAACCGCGGATTCGCCGCAATCTTCGACACCTTCGGCCGAAACCTCCGAAGCGTTGACTTCCGGTGCGCCTCAAACGGGCGATAAATGCCATCATCACCACTATTGCGACTAATCTCGCGCGAAA
>NZ_JASONC010000046.1:0-949 GCF_030217065.1 Corynebacterium sp. UMB4614 | reverse complement strand
GACTTCTGTATGTAGATACAGCCACCAATCCATCACTGTGCGTTGATGCGGTAGTGATAGTCCGCGGTGTCTGCGGGCTAGTTCTTTTATGGGGGCGTTGATGCCACCTTCGAGGCTGTTTGTTGTTGCTGCAAGGTTGTCGGGGTCGATGGTTGTTGGTGGGGGTTGCAGGTAGGTAAACAGCAGGTCTCTGCGGTGCAGAGATAGCAATGATTGATAGGCCGCTCGGACGCGTTGGTGGGTGTAGACCTTGGTGTAGGCGCCGGTAGCGGGGTCTTTGATGGTGGTTTTCTCGTTCATCCATTCCCGGTAGGTGTGGTCGAATTCGTGCAGGTGGGCGACCCATGTGGATGCTTGGTCAAGGTCGGTGATGCGAGTGAGTTTCAGGGCTAGGCGGTAGAGGGTTTTGCCGGCATCGGTGCGGGGGTTGCTGGTGGTGTGGCGGCGGACTGTTCGTTGGGCGTGGACGAGGCAGCGTTGGATGCGTGTTGTTGGCCAGCAGTGGTGGATGGCTGATTGGGCACCTTGTCCGCCGTCTGTGACTGCGATTAGTGGTGCGGCAATGGGGCGTAGGAGTTCGGTGTAGGCGGCGGTGGTTTCGTGTCTGGCCCAGGTCCAGTTGATGACGTGGGTTTTACTGGCTGCGATCAGGAGGCATCCGGACTTTAGATAGGTCGCGTCGAGGAAGATTTGGTCATGGATGCGGAATGAGTCGATGGTGGGTGTGGGGATGATCCACCAGCACCATCGGAATCGGTGGTGCATGGTTTGCCTGGTTACGCCATGGTGTGCGGCGAAGGTGGTTAGAGATTGGGTGCCGGTGGCCCATTGGATGAACAAAGCCATGGTGGCGGTGTTTTTGTTGTGGGTTTGGGTGTTGCGGGTAAAGGAGTGTCCGCAGTGGGTGCAGCGCCAACGGGTGGTTGATTTGCTGGTGGTGCCGTTTTTC
>NZ_JASONC010000045.1:0-1271 GCF_030217065.1 Corynebacterium sp. UMB4614 | reverse complement strand
AGTGGGTCTCGTGGTGGAACGAATCACGGCTTCACCAAAGTCTCGGCTACCGTACGCCGACAGAGGTAGAAGCAGAGTTTTGGACTGGCAATCCAAATCACGAGAAAATAGAAATCAAGGCAAATGCCTAGGAACAAAACCCGGAGCACTTCAACTCTTCTAGATAGGCCGCAACCTACGGGAACTTTGGTTCCAGTAGATCAACGACTTCGCGGGCTTGTCCCCAGGTGGATTGAGCGTCGGGTTGCTGGAAGATTGTCTGGAACATCGCAGAGACCATCGGCCACTGTGTCTTCGGGACCTTTTCGTAGAGGTTTTTCGCGAAATGGGTGCGACAGCGCTGCCACGACGCATCGGGCAGCACGTCAGAAATGGCGTGCTGGATGCCCTCATGAGCATCACTGGTGATAAGGAAAACACCGCGAAGCCCGCGGGCTTTTAAGTCCTGAAAGAAGCCTTTCCACGACGCGTTGGATTCCGCGGTGGCGACATGCATGCCGAGCATTTCGCGATAGCCCTCGGCGTTGACCCCGGTGGCCAAAAGGACGCAGCATGTAACCACCCGGCCGCCTTCCCGCACCTTGATCGCGAGTGCGTCGCACGACAGGTAGGCATACCCACCGGGATCCAGGGGGCGGTTTTTGAAATCTGCGACCATCGCGTCGAGTTCTTCCGACATCCGCGAGACGTGCGATTTCGACATGTTGGAAATCCCTAGCGTTGCCACCAGATCGTTTATTCGGCGGGTGGAAACCCCTTTGAGATAGCAGGTTGCGATCACGGTCGATAGTGCGCGTTCGGCACGTGAGCTTCGCTCGAGCAGCCAGTCCGGGAACAACGCGCCGTGGCGCAGCTTCGGCACTGCCACATCGATTGTGCCGACTCTGGTGTCGAGGTCGCGGTGACGGTACCCGTTGCGGTGGTTGACCCGTTCGGTGGAAGCAACACCGTATTCAGCCCCGCACACGGTATCAGCCTGGGCGGAGAGGATCTGGTTGATAAACCCTTGCAGCATCTGCCGCATCAGATCCGGCGACGCTTGGGTCAGCACATCATCCAGATAGGTTGTCGGGTCGATAGAATGCGGAGCAGCGGTCATCGTCATGTGCCTTTCGGTGAGATGTGGTCGTTGAGTCGAAAGGTTACTGACGATGGCCGCCCCACTATTTTCAAGGGCCCACCATCAGTAAGCGTGAGGGTGTCAGGAAGTTTGTGTGTGAGGCTCTGATCTAGAAGGAGTGTCATCGATAATGACTACGGTGTCACCGAAG
>NZ_JASONC010000044.1:0-1323 GCF_030217065.1 Corynebacterium sp. UMB4614 | reverse complement strand
TGGGGTTGCCCGCAAATGGTGGACACGTAGTGGAGCTACCTCATAGTTAGGCAGCTGTTTCTTCTTCGTTGGTGGTCTGGGTGATCTGGTGCTCGAAGTCGACGGGGCTGACCATCCCGAGTGCGGAGTGGCGCCGTCGACGGTTGTAGACCACTTCAATCCAGCGGGCGACACCCGCGCGTGCAGCATCCCTGGTAGGCCAGCGCCTACGGTCGTAGAACTCAGTCTTCAACGTCGACCAGAACGATTCAGCCATCGCGTTATCGAAGCACACCCCGGTACGCCCCACGGACTGAGCAATGCCCAGGCCGCGACAGACGTCCCAGAGCTGCTCGCTCGTAAACTGTGCCCCACGGTCAGCGTGAAACACCAGGCCATCAGGAACGTCACCACGCAGCGTATACGCCATCCGCAAGGCCCGCTCGACCAGGGAAGTATCTTGCACACTATCCATAGCCCAACCGAGCACACGGCGGGAATGACCATCACGGACCGCGCACAAGTACAACCAGCCTTCACCGGTGCGCAGGTAGGTAATATCCGACATCCACACCCGATTGAGCTCACCGGCATCAAACATGCGCTTGACCAGATCAGGAAGCGTGGACTTACGCTTGGACTGAATCGTGGTCACCGGGACGAAAGCACGCGGTGAAATCCCCTCAATCCCCATCAAGCGCATCCGCTTAGCCACAGTCTTACGGTTGAGCGCAATGCCGTAGCGCTCAGCCAGTTCTGCGGTAATACGCGGTGCACCGTAGACCTGATCAGAGTCAGCCCAAATCTGGCGGATCTTGCGGTCAACATCATCGTAAAATGCTGCACGATCATCGTTACCTAGGAGGCGTTGCTGCTGGTTATGGGACCATTTGTAGTAGCCGGACCGTGACACCTTCAACAAGCGTGCCATACGTTTGATGCTGTAGTTTGCCTTCTCTCGCCGCATTAGTTCGAACTTTTCTGTTCGCGTTGCTTCGCGGCGAAGAAGGCTGTCGCTTTTGACAAAAACTCGTTGTCCATCCGAGCCTCTGCCAGCTCACGGCGCAAGCGCGCATTCTCGGCCCGAAGATCCGCCGCGCTCATCCCATCGGCAGCGCCTCGGCGCTCCCGCTCATTTTTGACCCATTTGCCCAAAAGCCCCGGGGCGACACCGATCTCTCGGGCCACATGAGCGGTCGGGCGCTGCGACTCAATCACCAGATTCGCGGCTTCACGCCGATACTCCGGCGTGTACTTCTTGCGTTTTTGGCTCACAATGAACATCCTCTCCTACGGACACAACATCCGTACAAGTTGGGTGTCCACTAAACGAGGGTAACCTCA
>NZ_JASONC010000042.1:0-1527 GCF_030217065.1 Corynebacterium sp. UMB4614 | reverse complement strand
TGAGTTCCGCGGCTTCGGCGGTGTACTTGAGCCCCACTACATTGTCGGCGCAAAACCACTCGACCAGTGAGCTATTACGCACTCTTTCAAGGATGGCTGCTTCTAAGCCAACCTCCTGGCTGTCTAAGCGATCCCACATCCTTTTCCACTTAGTACACTCTTAGGGGCCTTAACCGGCGATCTGGGCTGTTTCCCTCTCGACAACGAAGCTTATCCCCCGCTGTCTCACTGCCGTGCTCTCACTTCACAGTATTCGGAGTTTGGCTGATGTCGCTAAGATAGTAGTCCCGCTAAACCAACCAGTAGCTCTACCTCCATGAAGAAACACACGACGCTGCACCTAAATGCATTTCGGGGAGAACCAGCTATCACGAAGTTTGATTGGCCTTTCACCCCTACCCACAACTCATCCCCTCAGTTTTCAACCTAAGTGGGTTCGCGCCTCCACGACGTCTTACCATCGCTTCACACTGGTCATGGGTAGATCACTCCGCTTCGGGTCCAGGACATGCCACTAAAAACACACTAGTTAGTATTCGCTTTCGCTACGGCTACCCCACCAGGGTTAACCTCGCGACATGCCGCTGACTCGCAGGCTCATTCTGCAAAAGGCACGCCATCACCCCAAAAGGGCTCTGACGGATTGTAAGCACACGGTTTCAGGTACTATTTCACTCCCCTCACGGGGTACTTTTCACCATTCCCTCACGGTACTCAATACACTATCGGTCACAACAAGTATTCAGGCTTACCGAGTGGTCCCGGCAGATTCACAGCAGATTCCACGAGCCCGCTGCTACTCGGGAAAAATTGTCAACGCACACATTGCATGCTTTCACGTACCGGACTCTCACCGTCTACGGCAGGCCATTCCAAACCACTTCCGCTAACACACAACACACACGCGGGCCATGGCAGCAGCCCACAACAAAATCCCACAACCCCACACACGCAACCCCTGCCAGGTATCACACGCATATGGTTTAGCCATCATCCACGTTCGCTCGCCGCTACTAGCAGAATCATTATTATTTTCTTCTCCTGCGGGTACTGAGATGTTTCACTTCCCCGCGTTACCACCACACCACCTATGCATTCAGCAGTGGGCGACCACACATAACCGTGGCCAGGTTTCCCCATTCGGACACCCTCGGATCAACGCTCTATTGGCAACTCCCCGAGGCCTATCGTGGCCTTACACGTCCTTCATCGGCTCATTGTGCCAAGGCATCCACCGTGCGCCCTTAAAAGTAACAAATCAAACACTAAGACACACACAAAACACACACCACAAAAAGCGCGGCATGCATCAGGTGAACAACAAAATCACAAGAAATTAGATACTCGCGTCCACTATACAGTTCTCAAACAACACGAACACCACCCACACACAACCAACCACACACGGTCAATCACACGCAGGAAGCATCCCACCAGGAACAACAACACATGCCATTCCAGACACCCAACAACGCAACAAACCAAACACACAAGACTTGAACACAACAACACACACCAACAACCAAC
>NZ_JASONC010000041.1:0-1811 GCF_030217065.1 Corynebacterium sp. UMB4614 | reverse complement strand
TGTGGTTTGTTACACGTCGGCCAATTAGTACCAGTCACCTCCACACCTCACAGTGCTTCCAGATCTGGCCTATCAACCCCATCATCTCTAGGGAACCTCAAAAGAAACCTCATCTCGAAACAGGCTTCCCGCTTAGATGCTTTCAGCGGTTATCCCTCCCATACGTAGCCAACCAGCCATGCCACGGGCGTGACAACTGGCGCACCAGAGGTATGTCCAACCCGGTCCTCTCGTACTAGGGTCAGCCTTTCTCAAGTTTCAACGCGCGCGGCGGATAGAGACCGAACTGTCTCACGACGTTCTAAACCCAGCTCGCGTGCCGCTTTAATGGGCGAACAGCCCAACCCTTGGGACCGACTCCAGCCCCAGGATGCGACGAGCCGACATCGAGGTGCCAAACCATCCCGTCGATATGGACTCTTGGGGAAGATCAGCCTGTTATCCCCGGGGTACCTTTTATCCGTTGAGCGACACCACTTCCACAAGTAGGTGCCGGATCACTAGTCCCGACTTTCGTCCCTGCTCGACCTGTCAGTCTCACAGTCAAGCTCCCTTGTGCACTTACACTCAACACCTGATTACCAACCAGGCTGAGGGAACCTTTGGGCGCCTCCGTTACACTTTAGGAGGCAACCGCCCCAGTTAAACTACCCACCAGGCACTGTCCCTAACCCAGATCATGGGCCGAGGTTAAGATATTCAATACGATCAGAGTGGTATTTCAACAACGACTCCACACCCACTAGCGTGAGCACTTCACAGTCTCCCACCTATCCTACACAAACCGAACCGAACACCAATACCAAGCTATAGTGAAGGTCCCGGGGTCTTTTCGTCCTGCCGCGCGTAACGAGCATCTTTACTCGTACTGCAATTTCGCCGGGCCTGTGGTTGAGACAGCAGAGAAGTCGTTACGCCATTCGTGCAGGTCGGAACTTACCCGACAAGGAATTTCGCTACCTTAGGATGGTTATAGTTACCACCGCCGTTTACTGGGGCTTAAATTCTCCGCTTCGACCACAACGTGACCTAACGGGTCCTCTTAACCTTCCAGCACCGGGCAGGCGTCAGTCCGTATACATCGACTTACCCGTCTTCGCACGGACCTGTGTTTTTAGTAAACAGTCGCTTCCCTCTACTCTCTGCGACCACCACCAGCTCAACACGTCGTTCACCAGCAGTGGCCCCCCTTCTCCCGAAGTTACGGGGGCATTTTGCCGAATTCCTTAACCACAGTTCACCCGATCGCCTTAGTATTCTCTACCTGACCACCTGTGTCGGTTTACGGTACGGGCCATACATGCACTCACTAGAGGCTTTTCTCGACAGCATAGGATCACCAACATCCCCACAAACGGGTACGCATCACGCCTCACCCACAAAGCTGTACGGATTTACCAATACAGCGGGCCACACGCTTACACCACAATCCAATCAGTGGCTCGGCTACCTTCCTGCGTCACCCCATCGCTTGACTACAACAGATCAGGTCCCACGCATCCCAACACAACACACACAAAGTGCATGAAGCATCGTTCAGGGCGGTTAGTATCACTGCTTCACCATTGGTCGCACACATACGGGTACGGGAATATCAACCCGTTAACCATCGACTACGCCTGTCGGCCTCGCCTTAGGCCCCGACTCACCCTGGGAAGATTAACTTGACCCAGGAACCCTTAGTCATCCGGCGGATGAGTTTCCCACTCATCATTCGCTACTCATGCCTGCATTCTCACTCGCATAACCTCCAGCACTGGGTTACCCCGCACCTTCAACGGATCACACGACGCTCCCCTACCAACCCAACA
>NZ_JASONC010000040.1:0-2661 GCF_030217065.1 Corynebacterium sp. UMB4614 | reverse complement strand
ATCCTTGGCATCCTGGTCAAATTTCTTCGGCATGTTCCAGATTTTCCCATCTACTCAAACGGAACAAAACCTGGGACACTTCAAAGCACCGATCGTCCTAGCCAGCACTGACACAAGCAGCGCAACTGCTGCAAGCAGTAAAAACACTGGGACACTTTCGCCTATTAGCCCTGCCTAGTTGATAGGGGTGATAGGGAAACAGGGCTTGAAGCGAGAGTTTTCTTAGTTTTATTCTTATCCAACCGTTTTAGGATTACGGGCGTAGGCCTTAAAAGCTCGCACTATGCGGTAGTTCGTATTGGCTTCAATTACAGAGGAAAGTCTTTCTCCGTCAGCAATCCATTGGAGAGGATCAAAACTGCTGTTCCATCGCTGAGCGACACCAACTCTGCCGTCGCTTTGAAAATTTTTCCGCCATTCTCTGATCCATCCATCGAAGGTATGGGGTGAACTTTTTAAAGCTTGGTGGGCTGCAGAACAGAATGCGTTTTCTTCTGCTTCATCTACTCCCCAGACTGCTGAGGGTCTTGCATTGTCGGGGTAGATGATTACGTAGGTGTGTTTCATGACAATGTTTTATTTGCAGGGACTAGGGGGATGGGGCGGTGTAGATAGTGTGCGAATCTTCTATCGACAGTTACATCCGCCTCTGCTTCTATCTGTCTTGCAATCCACAGCCCTTCTTGTAGCCAGCTGTTGAGGTCAAAGCCCTCTCTCCACCAAGAAACAAACGACGTTCCAACACCATATCCATAGTTTTCGATCCAAGTGCGGTTCCACCGTTTTAAGATTTCGATTAGGCCAATGCTGAGGTGTAGGTCAGATGGCTGAAGGAAATCGTCTTCACGTTCGCGCTGTATGTCATCCCTTTCTGACCATAGTCCCCAATCCATCCCTTCTTCAGGAAACAGTGTGATTATCGTGGTAGGTACTTTCGGCATCCTCCCCAATCCCTTCCGCCTCGGTCGTCATTCGTGTAGGCATTGTGCAGGGTAGAAGAGCTACTTCATACAATGGCGTAGCTTCTGACGTTAGAGTAAGTGTTATACCTTGTTTTAAGGTATGTCCCAGGCCTGCTTGTTTTATTGGTGAACTCTTGTGATAGGAGCGTATGTGCTACGCAGGTTTGAAAGTCTTCCCAAACCTGTCTCGTTATCTCCTCTTGAGGGGGCATGTGGTTATCGGCAATATGCCAAAGATCCCTGCAGTATAGACTCACGCCAGAGTGGTGAAAAACGGTAAGTTTTCCGTTGTCATATCCGCCAATACACTCATGCATTCTATCAAAATTGTCTCCGATAACTTCCTCTGAATCAGTTGATCTACTGGCTGGCCGGCTGGCTCCGAAGGCTGATATTTCTTGGTATGCCGGAAGAGGAAAATTAGGAGACCGGATAAGCCCTCGCTGAAAATACTGCAAATCCCCTCCGTCTTTAGTCGGTTTGATGTCTGCGGTCGGATACCCGTATTTTCCTTTTTCGAAACCGCTATTTGCCCATTCATACAGAACTGGACCATAGATAGGATGGGCTCCGGTTGCTGGAGACCAGTAGATAAAACCCCAGACAAACCTGCTAAATTTTCCAACTCCATCTGGAGTTGATGTCTCATCCTCGATTGGGTAGCTGAGCATTTGTCCTTGTTCGGCACCTGTCTCCAGCCACTTATCGTAGATTGCACCCTTGATAGCTGCTAGACCAGCAAGGGATCCATAGATGTGTCCCTTTGAGAAAGACTGTTTCCGGCCGGTTCCGTCTGGCAAAGCGAATTCATCGGTGGTGGGGTATCCCAGCTCACCTCGCTCCCAGCCATTGCGGGCCCAAACAACAGAAAAGTGCGTGGTAATCGGATGAGCGCCGGTTTGGGGGTGCCAGTAGATGAACCCGTTGACGAACTCATTGCGACGTCCGACACCATCAGGAACGCCGAGTTCATTGGACTTCGGCCAAGTGAGGAAACTCTTTGGTCCACCGAGGGAATCGTACTTTTCCCGGATTTTTCCGCACACTTTAAAAGGGCTAGGCCAATACGTCCGACAGTTATCAACGGCGGCAAACGTCTGTACTCCAGAGCGTGTCTGCGTGGCTTGTTCTTTAGCCTCTTGGATTTCGGCTTGGTTAGCTTGTTCTTTCGTGAATCCACCGGGAATTTGTTCTTTATCGGAACGCATCTTCCCTGGAGTGATTTTGCTTTTGGGGTTGGTGGTGGGATGCCAGTTCTTACCTGTTTGGTTATCAACGTTGTTGTCGTCGAACCCCGGTTCTGTTGGTTCTAGGTTTTCTCGTCCGGGTGCGACCTGATCAGCGTGGTTGTCTGCTGGTGTACTGGTAGTTGTTGGTGGTTGTGTGGGGTGAGCCTGCACGGCAGGGGTGAACCCCATGCCGAGGGTGATGGCGAATAGGAAAGTGGTGATAATGCGAGATGGTCTGGCCATGGTGGGGCATCTTTCGCTGTAGTGGATGGTTAGAAATGAGCTTAGTGTGAGAAACGTATCTCGGGAATGAAAAATGGCTGACTAGTTGGAAAATCTTGCAAAATCCCAGGGAAACTACGGTTGCGTCCCTTAGTGTGGTGTAACGCTTACGAGGGTGTCCGATTCTTTGTGTGCGGGGGTTTGGTTTACAAGTAGTCCGCGAATCGGTCGGGGTAAGCCACGGCTAG